>JADFQT010000112.1 GCA_022561675.1 Chloroflexota bacterium | reverse complement strand
CCTACTTCAGCCGCCTGACCTGGCCAGTAATCGCCCAGTACGTGATAGCCCGCCGGGTTCCGCAGGTTTCTTTGACCAACCTGGCGTTTCACCAGGTTGGAGGCAGGATCGATGCTACAGCGCTGAACTCCCCGTCCTTTGCGGTGCTGTCCACGGATCCTGCCGCCGGACATCCAGATGCTGAAGTGCTCCCCGATGAAGCGGCTCTCTATCTGCGGCTGAAAGAATGGCTGTTCGATGCCAACGTGAGACTGGTGATCGCTGCGCTTCATCGGTCGGGACGCGCCAGTCTAAAGGTTTCCCGGAACGCCGCGGCCGCTTCGTGCTCGCAGGCTTTCAACAGGCTCTACGCTCTGGCGGATGCGCCCGACCAAGTAGTCCGCGACGCCGAAGTTTTCTTTGGGGACACAGAGTCTCTCCTGTTCGGCCAGCTGACCATGGAAGTATTCGAGCATCAGGGTGTACGAGGGTTCTTCTCAAGGCGCGCCGGCTGTTGCCTTTGGTGGCGCTCGGATAGATCCAACGATTACTGCTCCAACTGCATTCTGTTGCCCCGCGAACAGCAGGACGAACGGTTCCGAGAGATGCTGGAGGGCCGCAGATAAATTGGCCGGGTACGGTGCCGTAGACTCGTAAACCTTTAAATTTAGCAACTGCTTAGTGAAGGTGTACTTGTTATCAGAGATCGAAAAAACGGATAACGCCGATGCTAGACCCGTATTCCATAAAAATTTCTCTCTCCTTGGCGAGGGCGATCGGTCGGCGCCACTGTTGTTGAGCCGTCCCTCCCAGGCCTAACCAGAGTGGCGATTCGGCCGGCGCCCTCGTGAATCTTGCCCAGCAGCGAGAGTTCGGATGACCAAGCCAGAACATTGCAACGTTTGTGACGACCGTTGCATCGTCAAGTGCGGCAAGTGTCAAGCACAAGGCTATTTCTTGAAGAATGAAGGAGGACCCATTGGTAGCGGAGACGACATCGTGATATGTGTTCAGTGCAAAGGTACCGGGACAGAGGCATGTCCAACCTGTAGCCATACCTCTCTGCCCGATGGATAACCACCCCATGAAAGATCAGCCGAAAAAAGTTTAAATGCCTTTTGCTGGGTTCAGTTGCCCCGTTGGCCTGTGAGTGAAACGAACCCAGCCAACCTGGGCGGCGTTGAGAAAGGCGATAGTGAAAGTCCATTCCGCACTGGCCAAGAAAAAGTGCTGAGTAACCCGAACCTAACGATTCTGGAAGTAGTAAAGGAGGTCCCATGAAACGATTCAATATTTTCTTCGGTTTATCCCTGCTTACCCTGATTCTGGTTATCGTAGCCTGCGGTGGAAGCGCGGAACCTACCGCAATACAACCTCTTCAAGCTCAGGCCACCGCTACCCCTAAAGCGGAGGAAACAACCCTGAGAGTGGGGACGCCCTTTCTTAGTCGCTCCCCAGCCACTCCCCGGGGTGGGTTCGGTGCGATCAGATTCGGAATAGGCGAAACCCTGTTCAAACTGAGTAAAGACAACCTGAAGTCTGAGCCCTGGCTGGCCACCGGAGCCCAGCGGCTGGATGACAAGACCTGGGAGATCTCATTACGCCAGGATGTGAAGTTTCATAATGGCGCTGTGATGGATGCAGCGGCAGTTAAGGCTTCACTTGAACGGGCTATTACTGAGTCCGGCTCAGCCAAGGCCTTGCTGGATATAGCTCGGATGGAAGTAAAGGACTCCTTAACCCTGACTATTGTGACCAACGAACCAAGCCCAATCCTGCCGGGGCTGCTCTCTGGGACTACGACCACCATTGTGGACGCCGCTGCCGCGGCAGCCATGGGCGACGCCTTTCTCGAAAAGCCCGTGATGACCGGCCCCTTCAAGGTGGAGAAATTCCAGCTAGATAAGGAGTTGGTGGTGACGCGCCATGACGAGTATTGGGGGCCTCCACCACAGCTGGACCGGGTGAAATTCATCATCCTCTCCGACGGCAACAGCCGGTTGCTGGCGCTACAGAGTGGCGATATTGACATCGCTGATTACATTCCCTCCGAAGGCGTGACCGTGGTGCAGAGTGCCCCTGACCTGGAAGTAAGGTCCGCCGCACCAGTATCTCTGGAATTTATGTACCTCAACCATCGAAGGGAACCCTGGCAAGATGCGAAAGTGCGCCAGGCCATCGCTATAGCCATCAACCGCGAGGCTCTGGTAGAGGCCGTGCTGCAGGGCCGGGCAACTGGCGCCAACGGGCCCTTTCCCCCGGCAGTGCTGGAGTGCGATCAGCTTCGGGGGCATACTTTGGATATAGCTCAGGCCAAGCAGCTTCTTGCCGAAGCCGGGTACCAGGATACAGATGGCGATGGCATCCTGGAGAAAGACGGCCAGATCCTGACATTAGACTTGCTGACCTATCCGCAACGTCCCGAGCTAACTCCCATGGCAGAAACCATTCAGGCCAGCCTGAAGACCGTCGGAATTAAGGTTAGCATCCGGGTGACAGAGGGGATCGACGGCGCCCTTGAACAAGGCGACTGGGACGGTGGCATGTATTTCAACAACATGACCGTCACCGGCGACCCTTATCGGTCCCTCCTTCAGTTCTTCACCACTGGGGGTTCTGCCAATTTCGGTGGCTACAGTAGTCCTCAGGTTGATGAGTTGACCCGTCAGGTGGGTCAGGCCACGGATCGGCAGGCACGAGAGCAGTTAGCCTGTGAGGCGTCCCAAGCCATTATTGATGAAGTTGCGGTGGTCCCCCTGCTGTACCCAAATTTTAATTACGGAATATCTAATGAAGTCGTCGGGTTTGACCAACCCCACCCCTTCTGGCTCTACTTCATAGACAGCAATATAGGAAAGCGGTGATATGCGGGACTACGCGGCGCGACGGCTCTTGACTCTGCCGTTACTGCTGTTAGGGATTTCCATCGTCAGCTTTACTCTGCTGAACCTGGCACCGGGAGACCCGGCGTATATTATTCTCAAGCAACAAAGCCCAGGTGAAGCTCCGTCGCGGGAAGCTGTGCTGGCGCTTAGGCAGGAGCTGCATCTGGATGATCCAGCACCTCTACGTTACGGTCGCTGGCTAGTAGGTGCGGTCCAAGGCGACCTGGGGGAATCCTATCGTAGCAGCACGCCGATTAGCAAAGAGTTGTGGCGGCGTTTCCCAGCTACGGTGATGCTGACCGGGGTCAGCCTGGCACTGGCCGTGTTCATCGGCATCCCCCTGGGCATTACCTCCGCAGTCTGGCGCGGCTCGCTGCTGGACGGGCTAAGCCGCCTTCTGGCACTAATCGGTGCCTCCGTGCCCAGCTACGTGCTAGCCCTGTTGCTAATTCTCCTCTTTGCGGTGAAGCTGCACCTGTTGCCCGCTATTGGGTACGGCAGTCCCAAGCATGTGTTATTGCCAGCCATCGCGCTGGCCGCAGGCACCAGCGCCCAATTGATGCGTTTGACGCGGGCTACCATGCTGGAAGTAGTGCGGCAAGACTACGTGCGCACCGCCAGAGCCAAGGGCTTGCCTGAGCGCGCAGTAATCGGGCGTCACGCTCTGAGAAATGCCTTATTGCCGGTGGTCACTGTCCTTGGAGTGAATCTGGGTCACCTCCTTGGCGGGGCAGTAATAGTTGAGACCATCTTCGGATGGCCAGGCGTGGGAAAGTATGCCGTGGATGCCATCTTTCTACGGGACTATCCGGTGATTCAAGGTTTTGTTCTCTATATGGCCCTGATCTTTCTACTGGCCAATCTGATGGTGGACCTGGCCTACCGATGGCTTGACCCGCGGCTCCATTTTGGCAAACCGGGAAGTTAGAAGGACCAACGTTTGTGCTACGAACCCTCTCCAGAATCAAAGGTGCGGGACTGCGGAGTCGAAGTCCTGTTTTGAGGTTCCTGGCAGCTTTGCCATGGAGGATGCCTCGACGCCTCCATATTTTCTTGACGGACCCCGCCTCACTGTTGGGCCTTCTCATCGTTGCTGTCATAGTCACGGCAGCCCTGGCCGCTCCAGTGCTGGCTCCCCATGACCCTACCGCGGTTAGCCTGGAGCGTCGGCTGCTAACTCCGAACAGCGACTATCCGCTGGGTACCGACCACCTGGGAAGAGACGAATTGAGTCGACTTCTTTACGGTGCGCGAACAACTCTGGGAACGGCTAGTGTAGTGCTGATGGTGGTGATAACTATCGCGGTCACCGTAGGCACCCTCTCGGGTTACTACGGCGGCAGGCTCGACACTCTTTTGATGGGCTTGGTGGACTTGTTACTGGCCTTTCCTGGCTTGATCCTGGCGGTGGCTATTGCGGGGACGCTAGGCCCCGGCCTGATAAACGTGATGATAGCGATGGCCGCGGTATGGTGGGCCGGCTATGCCCGCCTGATCCGAGGCATGGTGCTCTCGTTACGGCAGCGAGAGTTCGTGGAAGCGGCCAGAGCTATTGGAGCTAGCGATCGGCGGATAATGATTGTCCACGTTTCAAGGAACATCCTGGGACCGGTAGTAGTGCTAGCCACGCTGGATATGGGATGGATAATCCTCGGAATTTCCGGATTGAATTACCTGGGTCTCGGAGCGCAGCCTCCAACTCCGGAATGGGGCGCTATGCTGAACGATGGGCGTCCCTTGCTGCAGCTAGCGCCACGGATGATGCTGTACCCTGGAGCTGCCATCTTTCTGGTGGTGTTGGGGTTCAACCTGCTGGGCGACGGCCTGCGAGATGTACTGGACCCTACCACCTACCAGCGCTGAAAATTCTTTAAATTGAATGTTCGCCTGTGTTCCGAAGAGGATGAGGGCGGCAGCCCGGCCCAGGAGCGATTCGCAATCTATTGACGAGCACAGCGCAGGATTTGAGCCCTTCGGACCACCCTCAGATTGACAAATGATAAGAGACAAGCAAATCGTTCCTTGGCGCTTCCGGCCAGGAGACCCGATCCCGGCGTAGCACGATAACGTGGGCCCTTGTCGCAGCAAGCGTCAGAACTAGTACCGCCTTCGAACTTAGGTCCATATAAATGCAATTCCTACTCAACAAATGTACATGGCAACTCCCTGTTCTGCGTCATTGTGCGAAAGACTGAAGCAACCATGGCATGCTGAGAGCCATCCCTTTCGGCGATGGAAACGGCCGAGTTAATTTATGAAGGAGAAGAGGATAGGTATCTGGTGTAATAGGAACATCAAGCAATGTATGCTGGGTGAGGGTTCCCGCCTAAGGCTAAAGTTCTACCTACATCCACCTCCGCTTCCGCGAGTGACCACCAATGAGGTACGTCCTCCAAAATAAAAACCAAGGACCGCCCCAACTAATGTCCCGAAAGCAGTCAGAGGATTGTGAAGAGAGTAGCTTCTGTCTTTTGGGTAGTAACGTGCATCTTTGGTGGCCTCCTGCAGGATGAGGATTATTTGCTCCTCGGTGTACCTTGAACTCCTCATGCATCGAGTCGCCTTTCGGACATCTGGAGTCTAGAGTCGCTAGGCGGGGATTCTGCGCAGCACTTCATCGAACTTTCCGGCTATCCGCTTAAATGCGCTGTTGCGCAGATGTAGCTCATTCTCCCAGTCCCCGTCTCGGATAACGCCCCGCAGGTCAATATAGTGAATCCGCCGCCTGACGTCATCGTTGGCGAGGTCACGAAGCATGTCGTTGATCATGTCAATCAAGGCATGAGTAATTTCTTCGCGCTCCGACATTCTGATGTAACCCTTCGAGGTTAGGGCCGGACGGAGCCATGGTCCTACGAAGGAGAATCCAAACAACCGAAACACAGCCCGACCATCTGGGACACCGTAACCATAGCCATGAGTAATAATATGGATTCGGTCATCTATTTCCCATATACGCCCCATGAGTTCCTCATAGGCCCTTCTGAACTAGGTGCCAATCACAAAACCCGTGTAGGGCTGACGCAAAGGCTGCAAGCCTGATCTTTTGTGGTTAAGGAAACTCAGCAGTTCATCGCCCGCGATATCATTGCCCCCACCCGAAAGCAATACGGCCCGAGGCCGGTATTTACGAACGGCGTCCAGTGTCTCTTCCAATGGGGGAGGCTTTCGATGCCAATTTCCGTCGTACTCAGTGCCCCAAGCCATATTGTCCAGCGTGTCGCCAGCCTCCGAGACGTTGTGTATACGATGGCCGTAAAACTTTTTTAGGCAATCAATGATATCTAAGCCGGCTGGACTGTAATCGAACCACGACGTCGGTGAGGGTCTTGCCCGCTACCTGGGGGTTGCCCCTGCCGCCCAGGTAGTCCTATTGGCACTGAAGGAGGACCCCCGGTTGCTCTCTAAATACCGGCAGGGACGGGTTGATCATTCTGGCCGGATTGCCCGGCACCTCACAGCAGGCACCCCCGGGGTCCCGGTCTTGAGGGCCACCATGTTGAGGTAGTTCTTGGGGGAAGGGGCTAGCTCGCCTGGTACTCCAGGTCCAAGTACTGCCTCCAGCATAGCTCCACCGCGGATTTATCCAGGATTTCTAGCATCCGGATGGCGCATCCCTAGGGGAAGGGTAGCTCCGGTAAGCCGGGTGAGGGTGACCCGGCCAAACGCCTCAGGCCTAAAGCTACCATGCGATTTAGGAGCCGTTCCGGTGACTCTACTTCTCGCCAATCACCAGTCTGCTGCAGATTAGCTTCATGGGTTTGTCGGTCCGTTTCGTTTTCTCGGTACCTTGTTATAGTTTCAGTAAGTCGTTTCTCCAACGATTCATCTAGGTTTGCCATATCTGACCCTCCTGGTGCTATCGTTCTGTGTGGGCTCGCGGATGCCAAGGATTCGACCGAGGGCTACAAAGCGAGATGGCCGGTTAGGCGGCATTATTCCTTTACCACCTACGCGTCACCAAATGGTCACCAGCCGTGACCCGAGAACCCGCATAGGCAACAGCTCTTGGTAACGCAAGCGTCTTCACACAAACGTACAGGCGAACGCGTCATCTTCCATAATCCGAATCAGCGTCTTCCACACTTACAGGGAGTTTGCAGTCTAGCAGAAACCACCGAGGAATGGCTGCCGTGCACGCCGAGGTGCCTCACGCCAGAAAAAATGTATGATCAATGCCAACGATCGGAAGAGCGGCGTACCAGGTATATGCTAAGTAACTATCTCAAAACAGTAAGGCGCCAAACTCGCCGGTACCACAGGAGCCCAAGGCCAGTTGCAATAGACCCAGGAAATTGGATGCCTTCTTATCGTAACGGACAAGTAATGCTCGGCACTTGGACAGCCACGACAGGGTTCGTTCCACCACCCAACGTCGGGCCGGCTGGGTCTTCTCGCCGGAGCTATCCAGCTTCTCCTCACCAATGCGTCGTATGTGGGCCTGATACCCGTGGGCAGCGGCAGCTTGGTGGCCGGTGGGATTGTCATACCCTTTGTCCAGACATAGGCGCTGGGGCGCCTCGTCAGTGGGCTGAGGCCGCTCCACCACAATGGCTTCCAGGGTGGCCTCCAACAGCTTGGTATCGTGGACATTGGCTCCGGCTACCACTAGGCTCAGAGGCCCGCCATCCCCCTCTACCAACAGGCTTCGCTTGCTGCCCGCCTTGCCCCGGTCCGTGGGGTTGGGGCCAATCGCGTCCCCCCCAGGCGAGCTTTACCCAGGGCGCAGTCCGCTGCTTGCCATTCCCAGTCCACACCTCCCAGCTCTTCACATTCCTCTACCATGACCGACCACACTTGGTTCAACACACCCGATTCTACCCATCGCTGAAAAGTACGATGGACGGTACTATCGTCACCAAAAGTCTTGGGCAGATGGTTCCATTGGCAACCACTACGCAAGCGAAAGATAATTCCGTTAAGGACTGGCCTGGGGCTGACCCGCTTGCGACCAGTGGCTTTGGGAGGGTTTGCCTCCAGGATCACCGGCTCAATTTTCTCCCACAAATCGTCCGGAATCTCCCAGATAGTTTCCAGCGGTTGAGCTTCCCCCATTGGTTTCACTGTTTTCACCTCCACCCTTTTGGTGGAAGTATAAAATATGTTTCAAACTCAGTTCAAGGTTTTGAGATAGTTACTAAGTAGCCCCCTGTAGTATGTAGAAATCAAGTTCGAGAGGTGGTGTCCATCAAGAGCCGCATA
>JADFQT010000111.1 GCA_022561675.1 Chloroflexota bacterium | reverse complement strand
GTATAGAACTGCTGGCTTGTGGAGAATTTACCCATCCAGCCTGGTTTGCCGAATTAGCGAAAAAGCTAGAGAGCACGGAAGATGGGCTCTACCGGTTCCAAGAGACCAACTTTGTGCTAGGCACGGAGGTCAGCTGCGTGTACCGGCAAGAGGACCGCCAGCGCCGGATCCACGTCCTGCTCTTCCTCCCCGATATGGCCTCGGTCGCCCGGCTCATTTCCGAGCTGGCGCGTTTCGGCAAGCTGGAAGGAGACGGCCGTCCGACCCTAAAGTTATCGGCCCGGGACCTAACCGAGCTGGCGCTGGGCGTAAATCCGGAATGTTTGGTAATACCAGCTCACGTCTGGACTCCCTGGTACGGACTGTACGGATCGAAATCGGGCTTCGACCGCCTGGAGGATGCTTTCCTGGATATGGCAAAGCACATTCACGCGGTTGAAACCGGTCTATCCAGTGATCCGGCCATGAACTGGATGGTTCCCCAGCTGTCGGACAAGACCATCGTCTCCTTCTCGGATGCCCACTCTCTTCCCAAGTTGGGCCGTGAGGTTACAGTTTTCGATGCCCCGCTTTCCTATTCTGGACTGTCCCAAGCCTTAGCCGAAAATCTGGTGGCTTACACCGCCGAGTTCTACCCGCAGGAGGGCAAATACCACTATGACGGTCACCGCAAGTGTGGCGTTTCGCAACATCCCAGCGAGACGGGCCGCCGGGGGATTGCCTGCCCGGTCTGCAATAGGCCGCTTACCCTGGGCGTTTTACATCGAGTACGCTATGTTACTCAACCAGCAGGTGATTCCGATGCGGTGGCTCAGCTTGCCGCTGAATGGGAGGATGTTCCCGACTCGGAAGGGTTCGTGCAGTCCCCAGAGGGAAGACCGCCCTTTATCCGTCTGCTGCCCTTGCAGGAAATCATCGCCGCACTCTGGGGACGAGGTCCGGCCACCAAGGCGGTGCAGCTGGAGTATATGAGGCTCGTGGCGGAGCTGGGGAGCGAGTTGGATCTCCTGATACGGACCGAGGAGAGGGACTTGGCTTCGGTGGCGGGAGAGGAATTAGCGCGGGCCATATTGCAGGCTCGTCGCGGCCATATTCGGGTAGAGCCAGGATATGACGGGGTCTACGGCCGGGTGTCTCTAGCCTCGGATACCTTCTAGCGCTCCGACGATGGGAAGCCTTTTGGTCTCACCCCGATCTGTGCGTCCCAATCCTTTGGCACGCGCCGGCTTGAATCTCTAGCCGGTTTGCCTTGACGCGAGGGCGGCTATGTTAGAATGGACTCCATCAGAGGGGGAAGTAGGTTAACCTGATGGATGTCGCGCTGCGCCGGATGCGGCCCGAAGACCGGAAAGAGGTAAAAGAGATTGAGCGTGAGGCCTTTGCGCCCCTTGGCGTAGGAACCCCTTTCAAGCGCGAGATGAACAACCGTTACGCCAAATATCTGGTCGCCTACTTCCCTGAGCCACCTGAGCCACCTGAGCCAGCGGCTCAGCCGGAGCCATCCATTCATGAAGATTCCGGCAGGTCCGCGGATGTTCCTATCTGGAGCAGGATGCTGAAGAGCGTGCAGTCCCTGGTGAAACAAGATGACCGACCTTCAACTGAGAAGGAATCCTGTATAGCGGGCTATCTGGGTGTCTGGTTTCAAGGGAACGAAGCGCACATTACGGAGATCGCGGTGAGAGAGCCGCTACGAGGGCAGGGCATAGGAGAGTTGCTCCTTATTGGCTCGCTGCGCGTGGCGCTGGAGTATGGCTCGTCGGTCGTGACACTGGAAGTCAGGGCTTCCAATTTCGTGGCTCATCGGTTGTACGAGAAATACGGCTTCAAGCCCGCCGGTGTCAGAAAGGGTTATTACGCCGATAATCGGGAAGACGCGGTGATCATGACCACCAGCCCCATCCATAGTGATGCCTACCGGGAACTTTTCCGGGAGTTGCAAGAGAAATATCCGGCCCACTGGCGAGAGATCCGGATTGAAAATTAGCGAGCTTGGGAGGGATCCAAGCCTGGGCAATCCGCCTGCGATGCAGATAGAATTGCGGTTGACCGCTCTCAGGCCCCTTGATAGAATGGCACAGGCGTTACGAAAACAGGGGCGTCAATGATTGTCATCGGCTTGACCGGAGGCATTGGTACCGGGAAAAGCGAGGTAGCACGCATATTTCAGGAATTGGGCGCGGTGTTAATCAATGCCGACCAGCTAGGTCATCAAGCCTATACTCCCCATAGTGAAATCTGGCAGGAAGTGGTCAAAGCGTTTGGTGATGAAATTCTTCAGCCCGGCGGCGAGATAGACCGGAAGAAACTGGGAAGCATCGTTTTCGCCGACCCAGACCAGCTTACCAGGCTCAACCAGATCATGCACCCGCGAATGGCCCGAATGGTGGCCCAGCAGGTCGAGGAACTACGTGAGCAAGGGGCGGATGTGGTGGTGGTGGAGGCGGCGTTGCTGTTTGAAGCCGGATGGGACAGCTTGGTGGGTGAAGTCTGGTCTACGGAATCGCCGGAAGACCTGGTAATCAAACGTCTCCAATCCCGTAGCGGCCTGAGCCAGGAAGAAGCCAAAAAGCGAATCGATTCCCAAATGTCCGCCGAAGAGCGGACATCGCGTTCCCAGGTGATAGTCGACAACTCGGGAGACCTGGTTGAGTTGGAGAGGGTTGTGCGGAATATCTGGGACCGCCGAGTCAAAGCAAAAGTAGAGAAAGCATAATGGTAGATACGGCCCACCAGGGATACAAAGAGTACGCAATTGAAGAGTTTCTAGTTCGTAGTGAGCCCTATTACCGGCCGGTGGGTGACGAGCTGGAGCTTTTTAGTGCGGCGTACAACGAGCACATCCCAGTATTGCTGAAGGGGCCGACGGGGTGCGGGAAAACCCGGTTTATTGAGTACATGGCCTGGAAGTTGGGACAGCCCTTGACCACGGTCAAGGAGAAGGGGAAAAAGACTCAGGAAGTAGGCGAAGGGGAGATTCGGGTCCCCCTGGTGACCATCGCCTGCCATGAAGACCTTACCGCCAGCGACTTGGTGGGCCGGTACCTGCTGGATGCCAATGGTACCCGGTGGATCGACGGCCCCATGACCCGGGCGGTGAAAGCCGGGGCAATCCTCTATCTTGACGAAGTGGTGGAAGCCCGTAAGGATACCACCGTGTTGATTCACCCCCTGACCGACCACCGGCGCATTCTGCCGGTAGAGAAGACCGGCCAGATCATTGAAGCCGACGACCGGTTCATGCTGTGCATTTCCTACAACCCCCACTACCAGAGCGCGCTGAAGGACCTGAAGCATAGCACCCGGCAGCGGTTCATCTCGGTGGAGTTTGACTATCCCCCCGTCGAAATAGAGGCGGAAATCGTCCAGAAGGAAAGCGGATGCCCGGCGGAGTTGGCCCTCTCCCTGGCGCGATTGGGCGAGAAGGTCCGCAATCTCCGGGAACACGGTCTAGGCGAAGGCGCCAGCACGCGATTGTTAATTTACGCCGGCCGGCTTGTTGGCCGGGGGATCACCCCGCGACGAGCCTGCCAGGTGGCAATTGTATGGACTTTGACCGACGAAGTGGAGTTGCAGCGCAGTATTGAAGAGGTGGTTTCCTCGATATTTGAATAGAGGTTTCAATGGGTCTGTCCACTCCTGCTCTTTTACAGCAGGTTTTAGCGCAAAGAGTCAAGAAGAATGTAACCGACTCTGACCTCACACCCGCCGCCGTCCTCTTGCTGCTTTATTGCAAAGAGGGCTCTTATCATGTCCTCCTTAACAAGCGGTCCGAATTGGTCGAGCACCACAAGGGAGAGATCTCCTTCCCCGGCGGCGCCCGGGACCCGGTGGATCGGGATTTTCTCGATACCGCTCTCCGGGAAACCGAAGAGGAAATGGGCGTTAAACGGGGCGACGTTACCATCCTGGGAGAACTCGACGATATAGTGACTCGCTCCAATTTCGGCGTTCGAGTCTACGTCGGGACCATTCCCTATCCCTACCCTTTCAAGCCCAGCCAGGACGAAATCGCGGAAGTGCTGGAAGTCCCCCTTTCCGTGCTGCAAGACCCAGCCAATCTCCGGCAAGACGCCCGCTGGGTTGATAACCGGTTGACTATTTCTTACGCCTACGCCTGCGGCGAACATCTGGTGTTCGGAGCGACGGCGACCATTCTGGAGCAATTTTTAGATCTGTTGGGTCAGGTACCGCAGCAAAGGGGAGGCTAATTTGAGCACGGATTCTTTTCCGGAAATTGAGGCAGACCTGGCAAAGCTCCCTCCCGCGGTTCTAGAAGACTATAGGGAAGCTGCCGGGGCGATGGAAACGGCTTTTAACGAAGAGGAGTTTAGCCTTTGGGCCAAAGAAGGGGTCGCCATTGGCAATCAAACCGTACGCTCCTGGGAGTCGGCGGTTGAGTATTATCGGGTCAGCCCGCAGGTAGCCCGCTCGCTGGCCTTTCCCTCCTTCATGCAGTGGGCGCGCTGCGGGACCTATTTGGCGCAGGACTCGCCAACCCTGGCGGTGGCCTTCTTCCGGGCCAGCCCTCTGATCGTCTCCAATCTGCGTCCCCAGTACATACCCCGCTGGGCCGGCTTGGGCCGCAGCCTGTACAAGGGAACCTGGAAGAGCAGCACTCTCTCCGCCAAGTTTTTTGAGATCAGTCCGGACCTGATCCGCAACCTTCCCTTTTGGGACGTGGAGGTTTTTGCCTCCCTGATTGAGGCCCTCTCCTACAAGTCTTATGACGTGGCGGTAGAGTGTCTGATCCTGGGCCGGGACGTCTTGCCCCTGATGGGGCGGGAGCGGGAGGCGTTTCTATCCATGTGCCGCGTGTTGACCGAGGGCAGTTGGCGCGAGGTAAAGAGTTGCCTGGAGCTGGCTCCCAAGGCTCTGAGCCAGGTGGAAGAGGGGCAGACCGGCCGTTTTCTCAAGTTGGGCGAGCGTTTGGCAAAGGTCGGGATGCGGGATACCTCCCGATTCCTCTCCGACGGAACTCAGGCCCTGAGTCAGGCCCCCTCCGGTTCTCAGGGGCAGATATTGGACTTGTGCGAAGGGTTGCTGGCCACTTTTCCGGACGCGGTACCACCCTTCCTGAAGAGCCTTTCCGGGGTGCTGAACCGGGTCACCATGAGCCAGCTGGAAACCTGGTACCACCAGGGTGTGGAGCTGCTGAAGGAAAATCCGGAGAGCGGCATCGCCTTCTTCAAGGTTGAGTCCAACACCTCGGAGGCCCTGCTGGAAACCCTGTCTTCCAGCCTGGAGCTGGAACGCATAAAGGGCGTGGTGCGGCTCTATTGCAGCGCCCTCTCCGGCACTAATATCGATGTCCTCGATACTAAAGAGTTAGTCAACAAGAACATCGGCTGGGTGGATGAAGATACCGCTTCCACCGATGGGTCCAAGGTGTTCCTGCCGCCGGTGGTCGACCATTATAACGACAAGAACGAGAACTTTGCCTGGTTCAAGGTGGTGGCTACCCACCAGGTGGGGCATCTGGAGTTCGGCAGCTTTGAGTTCGATTTTCAAAAGCCGGCCACCCAATTCGAGGAGCAGCGGCGATTCGATCTGGAAGCCCAGCGGGCGGCCGAAAGGGCTGAAATGCTGGCCAAAATGGAGCAGTTGGAAGGTGACCCGCCGGTCCTGGAAACTCAAGTGGAAGCCTTTACCGATATCGGGCGGTTGCTGCAGCTGTTCGATGATCGGAAGCTAGCCTTTGATCTTTTTACCGTTCTGGAAGATTGCCGGCTGGACTTTCGCATAAAGGTAGATTATCCGGGCATTCGTGCCACCTCGGAGCGAGTGCAAGTTGAGGCCCGCTCCGGCCGGCCCAGAATCGAGGAGCTCCCCTTGCGGGAAGCCCTGGTCGAGCTGCTGATCCACATGAGCCTGGAGCAGTTCACCGACCTGCCGGTGCCCCGGGAGTACCAAGAGGAAGCCGAGATGCTGGCGCGAATCCTGTTTCAGCTTCGGGTGGCGGCGGCCAACGTGGAGGACACCGGGGAAGCGGTGGTGAGGGCCTACGAAATCATCTCGCGCCTCACCAACCAGCAGCAGCCGGAGGAAGAGTGGGAACCCCAGGACATGGATGATCCCGGGGAGTTTTCCGAAGAAGAGTACCAGTCCCTGCTGGACAAGCTCAAGGCTGCCCAGCAGGCCTCGGGGGAGGACGGTGAGGGCGACCCTTACGATTCTTCGGAGCCAGTGGATTACCGGGGCGACTTCAAGCCTGAAATGGTCCAGCTCCTGACCAAGCTGCAGATGGACCAGAATCAGCAGGGGGAGGGACAGCCGCTGTCCCAGGAGCAGCTGGAGCAGCTGCTTCAGGAGAGCGCCGAGCTGGAGCTGGATGCGGAGCAAGGGGAGATCAACAACAGCATGAGCGCCTTCGCCCAGAATATTATGAAAGAAGCCGGCGTGCCTCCGCCCAACGCCCAGCCGGGGCAGGGGTACGGGCCTCTCCTCAACGATGATGAACAGGGTGGAGAGCTGGAGGCCAGGGAGCCCAAGACTTTTGTCTACGACGAATGGGATTTCCGAGCGGGCGATTACAAGCCCAGATGGTGCATCGTCAAGGAGAAGGTCTTGGAGGAGGGGGAGCCCACTTTCTACGCCGACGCCCTGAAGAACTACGCTTCAGTCATCAACCACATCAAGCGGCAATTCGAGCTGATTATGCCGGAGAGGTTCCGCAAGATTTACCGTCTCACCGATGGGGAGGATATAGATTTAAACGCTGCCCTGGAGGCCTGGGCCGACCTGCGGATGGGAGTGCCGCCCGACGACAAGATCTACTGGCATCGTAACCGAATTCAGCGAGATGTGGCGGTGGTCTTTCTGCTGGACATGAGCGCTTCTACCGCCGAAGCCATCGACGAGGGCCGCCATACGGTGGATGACCGGGATGCGCCGGATGACCCGGTGGAGTACATGGTATGGCTCCGCCGGCGCCGGGAAGGGCTGGTGCGGCGCCACTACAAGCGCATTATCGATCTGGAAAAAGAGAGCACGGCCCTGTTGATCAACGCCCTGGAATCCATTGGAGACACCTACGGCATTTACGGCTTCTCCGGATACGGTCGTGAAAACGTGGAGTTCTACGTGATCAAGGATATCCACGAGCCCTTCAGCGAAAAGATCAAACGCCGCAT
This sequence comes from Chloroflexota bacterium, assembly GCA_022561675.1. GTDB lineage: Bacteria > Chloroflexota > Dehalococcoidia > Lucifugimonadales > UBA3495 > JADFQT01. The sequence goes on along the minus strand of JADFQT010000111.1, from coordinate 942 downwards.
CGACAAAATCACTCCCCTCCACGCCACGCGCATGGGCTCCGCCATACGGCACTGCATCACCAAGCTGGAGGACGAGGACGCTACCACCAAGGTCCTGTTCCTGATCAGCGATGGCAGACCGCAGGACCGGGGCTACAGCCGGGAGGGGGTGGAGAAGGAGTATGCGGTCCACGACACTCACATGGCATTGCTTGAGGCGAAACGCAAGAATATTACGCCCTTCTGCTTGACCGTGGACAAAGCGGGTCACGACTATTTGAAGGCTATGTGCGGCGACATGGGCTATGAGGTTCTGGACGACATCTTCAGCCTGCCCGAGCGCCTGCCCATGCTCTACCGCAAGCTAACCTTTTGAGGTCCTAGCATTCCTTAGCATGATCGATTCCTGGCTCCTCGGAATGGCAGGAGAGAATGGCAGCACCAAACCGAGGGGATTGGTTTGCGGATGGTGAAGCCTACGAGCGCTATGTGGGTCGTTGGAGCCGCCGGGTCGGTCCAATGTTCCTAGACTGGCTCTCTTTACCAGCAGACCTTCGCTGGGTTGACGTGGGCTGCGGTACAGGTGCGCTGACCAAGACCATATTGGAGCAATCCAATCCCAGCAAAGTGACCGGCGTTGAACCGTCCGAGGGTTTCCTCAGCGTTGCGCGGGGCAGCATTCAAGATCGTCGAGTCGACTTCAAGTCCGGCGACGCGATGTCATTGCCCCTTGATGATGCTGAAGCGGATGTAGTGGTAGCCGGCTTGGTTTTAAACTTCCTATCCGATCAGCATTGTGCGCTCCAAGAGATGCGCCGAATTGTCCAACCAGGCGGCACGGTTGCACTATATGTTTGGGACTATGCCGGCGAAATGCAACTCATGCGCTACTTTTGGAATGGAGTCTCCGAATTGTTCTCTGATGGGGCGGACCTTGACGAGGGGAAGCAGTTTCCAATCTGC
>JADFQT010000110.1 GCA_022561675.1 Chloroflexota bacterium | reverse complement strand
CCGTAGTGTCGGGCAGGGATGCCTTCTTTCTGGTGCCGGTCGCTTTGCCCCGGGTGGTTTTTTTGGTTTTGGCCCTGGGTTTGGCCTTCTTCGGGGCAGCCGTGGAGGGTTTAGTTACCATATATGGGGGTGGCCTCCCGTATCATAACGTAGTGCATGCAGCCTACCTGCTTCACCAGCCGCTTTATTTCCAGCATGGTGAGCAACCCGCTAACCTGGGCGATGGGTAAGCCGGCGCGTCTTCTTATTTCGTCAATGTGCAATGGTTCATTTTCCAAATGCGTCAGCAGCTTTTTTTCCTCGTCGTCGGTGGCGAGGTCCGGCAAGTCCGGGGCCAGGCGCATCTCTATCTGGTGGGCGACGGAGCTCAAGTTCAGCTCCTCCAAAACGTCGTTGTGATTGAGCACCAGCTTGGCCCCTTCCTGAATCAGCCGGTTGGTCAGCCGGCTGGCGGGAGAGAAGATGCTTCCCGGCACACAGAAAACCTCCCGGTTCTGCTCCAACGCGTGCTGCACCGTCCAACGAGCCCCGCTGTGTTCGCCTGCCTCCACTACCAGGGTGCCCAGGCTAATGCCGCTGATGAGGCGGTTGCGCCGGGGGAAGCTCTGGCTACTCGGGCGTACCCCCAGGGGAATTTCGCTGATGACGGCACCGTTCTCCTGAATCTGTTGGAACAATCTTGTGTGTTCCCTGGGGTATATAATATCCAGCCCGCCAGCCATCAGTGCAATGGTACGGGCACCCTGATCTAACGCAGAATGGTGGGCAATGCCGTCGATTCCCAGCGCCATTCCGCTGACAATGGTGATACCGCAACGAGCCAAGTCGGTGGTCAGAGCGGCGGCGGCTTCCCGGCCGTAGGTCGTGGGGCTGCGGGTGCCCACCACCGCCACGGATCGTTCGTCGGAAGCCAGCAGCGTGCCTTTGTAATACAAAACCGGCGGAGGGTTGCTGATCTCCTTCAGCCGGGCCGGGTAGTCCGGATGGTGCCAGTTGATGGCCATTACGCCGGCCAGCCGCAGGCGCTCCATCTCGTCATCAGGGGATACCCGAGATCGGGCGGATATGATTTCTCGCGCCGCCCGGCCCTCGATTCCCGCGCTTTTTAGCTGCCCCAGATCTGCGTTCCAAGCGTTTTCCAACCGGCCGAAAAAGGCCTCCAGGCGGCCAAACCGGACGGTGCCAAGACGGGGAACCCGGTTCAGGGCGACCCAGTATTGTATTTGGTCCCCGGATTGGTCTATAGAGTCCATAGAAATGATTCTAGCACACCCCGAAACAGACGAACAACGGGTCAGGACCAGGCTTGCCCCAGGTACTGCGCCGCTAAAGCCGGAATCGAACCTGCCGCCAAGGGGGTTTCTTAACCCGGACAAAACCGGACTTAACGGCTCCAAGAGGCTCGGTAACTTGTTTCCCCACCCTTAGGGCCTACGCTGATCGAAGGTTAATCAACCGACTCAGCTGTAATCATTACGAGAGGCCTGCGGCTTTATGAAGAAGATTTTACTGGTAGATGACCACGCCCCCACCAGACTGATGTTCAGCCAGATTCTGGCCCAACAGGACGCCAGCTACGAAATTATGGAAGCCAGCAATGGGCGGGAGGCCTGTGAAACCGCCCTGGAAGCCAAGCCTGACTTGATTTTGATGGACGTTTTGATGCCGGTTATGGACGGCTACGAGGCCCTGGCCAGCCTCAAGGAAGACCCGGAAACTCAGGCCATTCGGGTCCTGATGTTGACTGCTTTAGATTTGCCCTTCCAGCAAAAACTGGCCTACGACCTGGGCGCCTTTGGATATGTGGTTAAACCAGTTAGGCTTTTCGATATGAATCATATCGTGAAGCTAGCCCTGGACTCTGGACTAGCGGCGGAAGAGTTGGCGTAAAAGTTGCCGGGAGCCTGCCGCCCGGTAACCCGAGCCTCGAACCCACCGACTTCGCTCCTGAACTAATGACGTGGTGAAATCCACAGGACCGCTTACCGATGCATGTGGATTCAACCTCGGCTTGGGTAGGGGCTGCAAAGCGAAACCGCACTGGCCTCCCAGGAGCGGGTATTGTAGAATGAGCCCCGATTGGATAGAGATTCACTCATGGGGGCTGGCATGGACCTGGAACTGGAGGGTAAGACGGCACTGGTAACCGGAGGCAGTCGTGGCATAGGGAAGGCCATCGCTCGGGAACTGGCCACCTGCGGTTGCAGCGTGGTGCTCACCGCGCGGGGCGTCGAGGCCTTGGACCTGACGGCCCGGGAACTGGGTCAGGAAACCGGCCAGCAGGTTACTGGTGTTCCCTGCGACCTTACCAGCACCGAGGAAGTGGAGCGGATGGTGGAGGAAGCCGCCAACTTGTTTGGTGGCCGCATTGACATATTGGTCAATAACGCGGCGGCGCCGGGGGGCTTGGCCAGAGGCCCCCTTTCCAGCATCAAAGATGAGGACGTCCTCAACGACCTGAACACCAAGGTGATGGGCTATCTGAGGTGTGCCCGCGCCGTCGCTCCTTACATGGTCCGCCATAACTGGGGCCGCATAATCAACATTGGCGGTACCTCCGCCCGCCGCGCCAGCGGCAACCTCAGTGCCGGCGTACGGAACGCCGGCCTGGTCAACTTCACCAAGTACCTGGCGGAAGACCTGGGGCCCTCCGGGGTCACCGTCAACATTGTGCATCCTGGCGCCACCCGGACCGAGCGCAGCGCCCCGATGTATCAGGAACAAGCCCGGCAGCAGGGTATCACGGTGGAGGAAGTGGAAGCGCGGGTCGCCTCCGGAAACTCTACCAAGCGCATCGTGGACGCCCGGGAGCTGGCCTATGTGGTGGCATTTCTAGCCTCACCTCGCTCCATCGCCATCAGCGGGGAGGTTATCTCAGCCAGTGGCGGTGCCGGTCAGGCGGTTTTTCACTAACCTCCCGGCCCCCGGGCATGTCCAAGGTTTTTCATCTTACGGATTAGGAGAGAACCATGATCAAGGTTTCCGTGCTCTATGCCAACGAGGAAGGCAAGAAGTTCGACATGGATTACTTCTCGGGCAAGCACATGCCCCTGGTGCAATCACGCCTGAATTCCATGGGGCTGCTCCGTATCGAAGTTGAAAGGGGCGTAAGCAGCGCCGACCCCAATGCACCGGCGCCCTTCGTGGCCATTGGCGTGCTGTATTTCAACACGGCCGAAGAAGTCCACGAGGGGTTCAAGACCCACGGGCGGGAGATCATGGGAGATATCCCCAACTATACCGACATTTCACCCCAGATCCAGATCAGCGAAATCGTGTGAGCGCCATTTCCAGACTTTGGTTAACTGCCAACTTTGAGTAAATCCGGTGTACATAGCTAATCATGTCCCAGCCAGCCGTTGCACAAGCCCTGGATAAGCTATCCCAACGCCTCATAGAAGAGTACTGGGACTTCTACCCCACCGCCGGCAGCCGCATTGGCCGGCATGAGTATGACGGCCGCCTCCCCGACCTGTCGCCGGCTCGGGTACGGCGCCGGCTGGAGGAGCTGAGAAGAGGTCTGGGCCAGCTTTCTGCACTGTCTTTGGAAACCTTTGCCACGGAAGGTTTGGACCCGCAAACGTTTTCCCAGCAAGGTCTGTCGCCTGACCAGCGGCTCAGCTACCGCCTGCTGGAGCTGTTCTTAAAGCGAGAACTGTTCAATCTGGAGGACTGGCGGCCCCTGGAAAACAACCCCATGCGGCAGGTGGGCTTCTTGAACGTCGGTGGGTATGTTCGGCGCGACTACGCTCCTCTGGCAGATCGGCTGCGTTCCGCCACCAAGGCGCTGGGGCAGGTCCCCGATTTTATGGAAGGGCTGGACTCTTCTCTGGAGCCGGAGGTGGGCCGGCCGGTGCTGGAGATGAGTATTGAAAGCTATGCGGGCATGGCCCGGTTCTATCGGGTGGACCTGGGCCAGGCTGTGGGAGATTTTTCCGATAGAGCTGTCTTGGAACCTTTCAATCAAGCCCGGGAAGCGGCGGCGCTGGCGGTGGAACGGTTCGTGGCCCGGCTTCAATTCAGGCTGGAACAAGCTAGAGAGGACTTTGCCATCGGCGCCAAGCTGTTCGCTGGCATGCTGGCTACCGGGGAAGGGGTAACCGCCACCCTTTCCGAATTGGTGGCGCTGGGACAGGCGAACTTAGATGCCAACCTGGAACAGCTGGCGGCAGCGGCGGAGGCGGTCAAGCCAGGCCGAAGCATAAAAGAAACGGTGGCGGATATTGGTCGCCGGCACCCCTCCGCCGAAGGTCTGATACCGGAAACCCAGGATATGCTGGAAACCATCCGGCGAAGTCTGGTCGACCTGGACCTGATCTCCGTCCCATCCGAAGACCGATGCCAGGTTATGGAAACGCCGACCTACATGCGGTACGCCTTCGCCGCCATGGATAGTCCCGGGTCTTTGGAAGAAAGAGCTACCGAGTCCTTCTATTACGTGACTCCGGTGGAGGAGGAGTGGTCGGCTCAGCAGCGGGAGGAGTGGCTCTCGAATTTCAACTACGACACTCTACGCATCATATCGATTCACGAGGTTTACCCCGGCCACTTCGTTCACCATCTGCACAGCCGGTACGGCCGGCCACTGCCCCTGGTGAACCGGGTAGCCACCTCCTACGCTTTTACGGAGGGCTGGGCCCATTACACCGAGCAGATGATGTTGGAAACCGACTACGGCGCGGGTCAGCCGGCGCTGCGGGTTACCCAGCTGTTGGAAGCCTTGGTGCGCAATTGCCGGTATCTTTGCTCCCTGGGCATGCATACCCAGGGTATGACGGTGGACCAGGCCACTCAGTTTTTTATGGACCACGCCTACATGGAAGAGCTTCCGGCGCGGCGGGAAGCGCTGCGAGGCACCTTTGACCCCGGCTACTTGAACTATACGCTGGGCAAGCTGATGATTCTGAAGCTGAGGGAGGATTTCCGAAAGGAACGGGGCGGTGACTACTCGCTCAGGGGGTTCCACGACCAGCTGCTGTCCTACGGCGCGCCGGCCCTGCCGCTGGTTAGGGAGGTCATGCTTGCGCAACCCGGGAGTGCGCTTTAAGGTGGCTGTTCAAAAGATCCCTCCCCTTATTAAGTAACTATCTCAAAACGACCCATGTCATTCCGAAGGGCTCGGGGTGACATTTTGAGATAATTATTAAGGGGAGGCTAGCTGGGGTGACATTCCTCCCCCTTGGCAAGGCGGAGAGACTCGCTTTTCAGCAGCCTGCTAGGTCCGGAAAGTGACCTTGCGGAAGGCCTCGGCGTATTTGCAGCCGTTCTCGGCACCGGTGCGTTGGGCCCAGTCCCTGACGAACTCCTCGACTTCGGCTTCGGTGCGGCTGGCCATCTGGCTTTGGTGGGCCTTTACCGCCGCGATTTTTGTGGTTAACGAGCTTTCGATGTTGATGTAGGTGTCGGCAAGTTCCGCTCCCCAAAAGAGTACGGTTCCGGTTTTGTAGGGTTCCAGACCCTCATCCCGCCACAGCTCGGCGAAATGCAGATGGTCCCGGGCGTAGGGAAAGACCGCGTCCAGGGTCACCTGTCCGGTGATGCGGTGATCCCGATGCCAGGCCAGGTTCCGCCGGTAAGGCTCGGCGCAGATCACGACTTGCGGCTGCACTCGACGAATTTGCCGCACGATTTGCTTGCGGAATTCCGGGGTGTCTTCTAGCTCGCCATCAGGATGGTGCAGCATCACCACGTCCTCCACCCCCAGCAGCCAGGCCGCCTGCACCTGCTCCTGTTCCCGGGTGGCTGCCAATTGCTCCGGCGTAACCCCCGGCCGGTCCGTGCCCTTGCTGCCATCGGTGCAGAGAACGTAATGAACTTCAGCACCTTCCTTAACCCACTTGGCCACCGTGCCCCCGCACCATATCTCCGCGTCATCCGGGTGTGGGATAACCACCAGAACCCGCTCGGGGGTTTCTTCCATCCCCAGACTGCCTCCAGCTCAACTTTTTTTACCCAATTGTTCCGAGCCGGCCGTTGCCCGCCGACTCGAGTCATACGGTCACGCTGGTCCCTCCCCCATTTACCGGCGAATTAACCGGTACCGTTTAATCTAACGGTGAGACCTGATGGCCGTGGCCTATGGTACACAAAGAGAGAAACGGGTTCAACTTGATGGCCACCCATTTTGCCGGGCCCGGTCCCGGCTAACTCGCCGCCACCCCTGAGGTATGGTTGGCCGGGTTGATAGCTATCGCCGTTGACCTGACCGACGGCCGACCAACGGCGTGCTTTGCCGGAATGACGCTCTTCCTACCAGTCATTCAAATGTTGAAACAGCTTAGCGGCTACTACAGGGCTTTAACCGGGGATTCAGGTAAGGACATGCAGTGAGAATTGCCGGGGAGGAAGGTACTGGGGGATGCAGTTCAAGGGTTTGGCATCGGCAGTACATATTTGGCGGGTATCAATTACACGGCGCTTGGCCGCGGCAAGCCGTTCCAGTCCAAAAGGAGGCTTTTCGCGACTCACCAGGAGCACTAAGATTGCAGAGACCAAGAACCACCATAACCCGGCGGAGCTGCAAGAAGAGTCGGGCTGATGCTAAGATCCATGTAAAGGCTGAGCTATGCCACAACGCGTGCAGTACTCTTCTTCCCAGTGGTGCTGAAGTTGGTTACGCTTGGCGCCGCAGCGTTGACACACACCATACTGAAAGCAGATGTGGTGGTCGGGTGGTTGCTGGCCGTGATCGTCTTGCCAATACTCCCAGTTCTCAAACCGGTGTGCGCCAAAGGAACACAGGATTCTGGCCGGCTTAGGCATAGGTCCAACTCCTTCCGCTGTAGACCGGGCGATGACGCACCCTTGAATTAGCAGGCGCTTTCCTTTGAGAACCCCAGTCCATCAAATATCCAGATTGAGGTGCAAAAGTTTCGGGGGCTTTTCTTTTGTCTGCGGCGATTGAGCCTCTAACTCCTTGCCATCGGCGTCCAGAACTCCAGCGGAGACTACCTTCGAGCCCTCCAGCAAGGGAGTCCTGGCTTCGGTGGCCCCCAGGCCTCAGGCTGCTCCGCTGGTCAACGCGAACTTTCGTTCATGTTACCCGCATGACAAACCCTGTCGATCCACAAAAAGTTACAGAAGCTTTTGAAGAGATCGGATTCGACACTATCCCTCCCCGGAGCGGGTTTCGCCTGTTCATCAGAGCGGCTTCACCACTTGCAACCGTAATCATTGACTTTGATGAGAGGCCAGGCAGAGAAGCCATCGAAGAAATTCTGACAATGAGCGTGGATGACGCTACTCAGGATGATTTCTGGACAGCATTCGACGCCCTTTAGGATTACACCGTGTTAATTTCCGCACCCGTGAGGTACACTGAAACCCAGTGGGCAACTAGGTGCCGTGCATCCTCACAGGTGTTTGTCCTAGGCCACAATTGCCGCCGGCGAGGTCAACTCTCGTCGGCGTCTGTGCTTAAGGGCCGCTAGGCTAGCCCTTCGGTCTTATTTCTTTTCGTCGCATAGCATCCTCACTCGCCCGAAAACGGGCATAAAAAAAAAGAGAGCCACAGCATGTGCCGGGTCGAAGCAAAGCACATAAGTGCCTCGCCGAACTACCAGGTAAATTCTGCTCTCTCCTTCAAGCACGCGCATCCCCACGATTCCCTCTCATCAGTTGGCTCCGTTAAGACTACGCGCTACCCACCGTTCCCCGCAGCCTCTTTAGTTTTTGAGACTTTTGGCTCAGGTGAGCCCAATCAATGTACGCCTACGCCGAAATTAAATCAAACACAAGCGCCATGCAGTGCAGTTATTAACGGTGTGCGAAGTATCTAATCGCCCGATCCTTTGACAAGTCCATCCGAGCGGTGATATGACATAGCTGATTGCCAACGAATGGTTGTCTCGCCCGAATTATGACCAACCCTCCTTGAAGGGAGAGGGTTAGGGTGTGGGTGAAACCTGGCATCGGATACAACCGACCGCAACTCCACGGTCTGACGATACCCGCGCCAACGGACCAACCCACCCTCTAACTCCCTCCCGTCAAGGGAGGGAGAATCTGCGCATCTAGGCCCCGGCTGCCCTGGCAGTTACGACAGCGATTCCCGCAACGGCGCAGTAGATGATGAAGGGCCGGAACGACCCGGATTTCAGCAGTTTCATCAG
>JADFQT010000109.1 GCA_022561675.1 Chloroflexota bacterium | reverse complement strand
TTTTGATTCCGAGTGAAAACTCGTTGGGTACAAAACCGATGGCACCGGGTTTCGCCGGGCTGCGCAAAGCGCTGCGCTAAGTTATGTTTCGCATTGGCTGGTTTTCAACTGGAAGAGGGGAAGGGTCCCGGGGCCTGCTGCGGTTGGTCCAAGAGCATATTCTGCGGGGCGGGTTGGATGCCCAAATCGAATTCGTTTTCAGCAACCGCGCCCCGGGTGAAGCCGAGGGGTCGGATGAATATTTTCAGCTGGTAACCGGCTACGACATTCCCCTCCGTACCATGTCTTCCCGCCAGTTCCGCCGCACCCGGGGCGGCTCGCTGGCCAACCACCGGGACGAGTTCGACCGCCAGGTAATGACCCAGCTGCGGGATTATCAGGTGGACGTCTGCGTCCTGGCCGGATACATGCTTATCGTCGGCGGCGCCATGTGCCGCCAGTACTCTCTCCTGAACCTGCACCCGGCGCTGCCCAACGGCCCCATCGGCACCTGGCAGGAAGTAATCTGGGCGTTGATTGAACAGAGGGCTTCCCAAACCGGGGCAATGATGCACCTGGCCACGGAGGATGTGGACCGAGGTCCGGTGGTTTCCTACTGCACGGCGTCGATTTCCGGCGGCGAGTTCGGAGCCCACTGGGATGAACTGGAGCGGCTGGACCTGGAACTGGTCAAGAGCTCTCCGGGAGAGGCTTACCCGCTATTTCAGCTGATTAGACAGGCTGAGTACCTGCGAGAACCCTACCTCTTGCTGGAGACTCTGCGAGCCCTGGCCGACGGGCATCTGGCCATACGGGGATTGGATGTGCTGGACAGCACCGGGCAGGCCATGGCCCGCAGCGCGCCCCATGGCCTCTGCTTGGACCCAGCTATAGAGCGGGCCATGGCCGAAGACGCCGCCGAACATAGTAGATAGAACAGCCAAGTAGAACAGCTGGGAAGAGCTGCCGGGGATAACAGCTAGGCCGACTTCTGCATCGGCTCCTGGGGAAGCTGAAAACTGCTGCCGCTCTCGGTTATCAGAGTGGGCGAGCCGACACCCCGTATTGAATCGGCATCGACCACGCACTTAGCCACATCGTCCAGAGAAGGCAGCTCATACATCACGTCCAGGAGGGTTTCCTCCACCACGTATCTCAAGCACCGGGCACCGGTATAGTGCTCCAGCGCCCTATCCGCCGCCGCTTCCAACGCCTCCTGGGTGAATTCGAGCTCCACGCCGTCGATACTGAAGAGCTGCTGATACTGCTTCACGATGGCATTCTTTGGCTCGGTCAGCACCCGTATCAGGTCGTCTCGGTCCAGGGGCTCCAGGGTTGAAACCACCGGCAACCTGCCGACCATTTCCGGTATAAAGCCGTACTCCAGCAGGTCTTCCGGAATGACCTGAGACACCGGGTCGCCCTCGGGAAGGGGCTCTCCCCGACCTCCGCCCAAGAAGCCCAATTGGGAGCCGCTGTAGGCGATCCGCTTGGATACAATCTCCTCCAGGCCGTTGAAGGCTCCCCCGCAAATAAAGAGGATATTCCGGGTGTTGATCTGGAGAAACTCTTGGTGGGGATGCTTGCGGCCACCCTGGGGGGGCACATTGGCCACGCAGCCCTCGATTATCTTTAGCAGTTCCTGCTGCACCCCCTCTCCCGAGACATCCCTGGTGATGGAGCGGTTGACGCCCTCCTTACGGGCGATCTTGTCCAACTCGTCGATGTAGATAATGCCCCGCTCCGCCTTGGCCAGGTCCCAATCGGCGGCCTGAATCAGGCGGAGCAAAATGTTTTCCACGTCCTCTCCGACATATCCCGACTCGGTTAGGGACGTGGCGTCGCAGACTACAAAGGGAACGGCCAGAGTGCGGGCCAGGGTTTCCGCCAGCAAGGTTTTACCGCAGCCGGTGGGACCGATCATTAATATATTAGCCTTTTGCAGCTCAACCTCAGACTTCTTGGCGCCGTTCCAAATCCGCTTGAAATGGTTGTAGACAGCCACGCTAAGGGTCTTCTTGGCCTTTTCTTGACCGATAACGTAAGTATCCAGATTAGCCCGGATCTCCCGGGGAACCAGCGGCAAGTTTCGTTCCGGCGGAGCGGGTTCCGGGGTTTTTTCGGCTTCTATCAGCTCCCCTAAAACACGGATACACTCATAGCAAACGGAAGCCCGCCCCTGCCCGGCAATCACCAGGTTGGAGCGAGTCTGTCCCTTTCCGCAAAAGGAGCACTGCAATGCTCGAGTTCCCCCTTTAGTACTACTCACCCTCAGTCCCACCACCCAATCTAATCAATTGCAGCTAATTCTCGTCTGCTTCGTCGGCGTCTGCTTCGTCGGCGTCTGCTTCGTCGGCGTCTGCCTTGTCGGCGTCTGCCTCGACGGCGTCTTCCTTGCTTGCCTCGTCGGCGTCTTCCTTCTTTACTCCCAGAATTTCGTCGACCACGCCGTACTCCACCGCCTGGTCCGCAGTCATGTAGAAGTCCCGGTCCGTGTCCCGTGCTATCCGGTCATAGTCCTGTCCGGTATTTTCGGACAGTATGGTCCGCAGCTTGTCCTGCAGCCGCAGAATCTCTCGAGCGGCGATCTCTATGTCGGAGGCCTGACCCTGGGCGCCCCCCATAGCCTGGTGCATGTGAATCGTCGAGTTGGGCAGGCAGTAGCGCTTACCCTTGGCGCCACCGGAGAGCAGAATGGTGGCCATGCTGGCCGTCATTCCCAGGCAAATGGTGGAAATTTCGCAATTGACCAGCCTCATGGTGTCGTAGATGGCCAGGCCAGAGCTGATCACGCCGCCGGGACTGTTGATATAAACGCTGACACCCTTGTCCGGATCTTCCCGCTCCAAATAGAGCAGCTGGGCAATGATGACGTTGGCAATGGGGTCGGAAATTGGCGTCCCCAAAAATATGATCCGTTCCCGGAGTAACAAAGAGTAGATGTCGAAGGCCCGCTCGCCCCGGGGGCTGGTCTCGATAACCATGGGGATGATACTTTGGGGAACCGTTAATGATGAATCCGGCAGGAAAAGGTTTCCGTGGGAGGGGTAGCTAAGCATTGGGTTGCGCTCCTTAATCGGTTATCCTGTTCGTCTATTCGAGTAGATTTTTTAAGAGTTAAAAAGTCCCTCCCCTTACCAAGGGGAGGTTAGGAGACCCCCTTTAAATCTCCCCCTTAGCAAGGAGGAGACATTGGGTTTTTAAACACACTCTAGGTAGTCTCTCCCGCGTGGGTGCTATCCAGGGGTTCGACATCAGCAACCGGGACATTCGGTTCCGGGGCGTCCTGGTCTGGAGGCTCCCGGTCCGGTTCCGATGCCGGGGGCTGTTCGGATTCCGGCGTTTCCTGGGATTCACCCTCGGACCCCCCCTCCTCACCCTGGAATATCTGTACCAGCCGCTGTATGACCTTGCGATCGGTAAGGGACGACTGGACGTTCTCCTTGGCGCTTTCCGAGGATAGCGCCCGCCGCATCGCTTCTTCCGAATCTCCGGCGGAGGATACTAGGGAGTCTATCTCTTCCTCCACTTCCTCCGACGATACCTCTACATTTTCTTCCTCGGCTAGCTTGCGCAATACCAGGTATCTGGTTAATCGATCTTCCGCCATTGGACGCAGCTGTTCTCGGAACTCTTCCGCCGTCTGGCCCAGATAGCCCAAGTAGGTTTCCATCGGTATGCGCTGATTCTGAAGCGACCGTTCCCGATCCTGCTGCATCCTGTCAACCTCACGTTGATACAGCATGTCCGAGGCCCGCACCGTGGCGACTTTAACCAACTCCTCAAGGCTTTCCTGCTCCAGCCGGCGATTAGCTTCGGCTTCGGCTTCTTCCTCCAGCCGCTGCCTCAGGTGTTGCCGCAAAGCCTCCAGGTCGTCATAGCCCTCACCCACCCCTTTGGCAAACTCGTCATCCAGGTCGGGCAGGCGCTTCTCCTTGATGGAAAGCACCTGCACGTAAAAGTGACATTCCTTGCCGGCGTACTGCGGTCTGGGGTAATCCTCTGGGATGGTCAGGGTGAACTCTTTCTCCTCATCCTCCGCCATCCCTTCCAGATAAACGGCGAAGCCTGGGAAGGGCAGCACGTTCTCCGCCTGGGGCACGTAGTCCACGGCCTGGTCGTCGACCACCTGCTCGTCATCAATGGTTCCCAAAACGTTCAGGTTGAGCAGGTCTCCGAAGTTGACCGGCCGTTCGGCGGGTTCCCAGGGAGCCGACTCCTGGCGCAGCTGTTCCAGGACCTCCGCCACCCGCTCGTCGTCTATCTCCGGCACTTCCTTCTGGAGGCGAATGCTGCGGAACTCGCCCAGATCGACCTGGGGTTCCAGGGGCACCACCGCCGTGAAGGACACGGGTTCGATTTCCGTTACCTCGATCTGAGGTTCAATAAAGGCCTGGACGTCTTCCTCTTTCAAAACCTTGTCCAGGGTCTCCGGAATCATGAACTCCAGCGCTTCCTGCACCAGAGCCGTGCGGCCTACGTAGCTCTCGACGATGGACCGGGGCGCCTTGCCCTTGCGAAATCCGGGGATCTGCAATCTGCCCACCGTCCTGCGATAGGAACGGTTGACAAAGGGGTCCTCATCCTCGGAGTCCATGACAATATTAAGGGTGACTTCCGTGGGAGTGACCGATTCCCTGGTGACCTTCACCGGCTATTCTCCCGTTATTTTTTCATCCCGAGATCTCCCACCGGGGATGCCGGGCGGGTAGGCCGTCGGGTTTCTGGGACATCTCAAGTATAGCATAACCGATAGTTGGATAAAAGATTCGGGGCTGGCCGGCAGGGTCTTTTAACCGTCGTTGCGAGGGCCGCAGGCCCGAAGCAATCTCCCCTTTCGCTCAAGAGATTGCTTCGCTCCGCTCGCAATGACGGTGAGGACTAGTAAAAGATTCGGGGGTCGTTCAAGACCTGATATTCTCTGCCTGGGTGCGCCCAGTTAACGCCGTTATGGGGTTCTGACCTGCCTGTCCAAACTCCAAGAATCCGCCGCCAACTAGGGTCACCATCAGCTTGATTTTGTAGCTGTTATTTTTATTGTTTTCAAACTACGTACAAAATTGAAATTTGCAAAAATGGTGAAAAGTGGGTCGATTGTTATGTTGACAAGGTCTTGACAAGGTTGATAAGTTCTGGCTGTGGAGTGTGGTTAGGGATTACGGGCGGTCAATTCCCCGGTTCTCTCTACACTATTGCCGGTCGGGCCCTGCACCGGGCCCGCGCTGGTCGGACTAGGTCAACCCCCACGCCGGTGGGGATGCCGCGAAGATCATCAAACGGTACTTTCCAGGCAGGACTTTCCAGGCAGGGGTTGTGTCCTCCGTTTCGAGGAACTTTTTCCCCCGAACTTACCTGTGGGGTCAACTTGTGCCAAATTTTGGCCCCTATTATTCGGAACCCGGGAAATGGGCAGAGAGTGAGGTTCTCCTCAGGTCGTATGGTAGCTTTCGCGGCGCAAACCATAAAGGAAAATCAAGTCGGGAGGATTCGTCCGGTGGGCATTGCCCGCCGCGTCGGATTCAGCGCCGGCGTGTCTGATATTCCTTTATACCAACCGGTGCACCAACCGGTGTTGCTGCGAGAAGCGGTGGAGCAACTGGCGGTGCGGTCGGGTTGGGTGTGTGTAGACGCCACGGCAGGGGAGGGGGGACATTCCTTGGCCCTCCTTCAGGCGTCGGCTCCATCGGGTAGGGTGTTGGGCATCGACCGGGACCCTCGCTCTCTGGCCCGGGCCGAAAGAAGGCTAAGCCAATTCGGCGACAGATTTATACCTGCTCAGGGAAATTATGCCGACCTGGGCCAGCTGGCCCAGGGGGCCAACATTGTCCAGGTGGACGGGGTATTGCTGGACGTGGGACTTTCCTCCTGGCAGCTGGAGGCCGCCGGTGCCGGATTCAGCTTCCAACGGGACGAACCTCTGGACATGCGTTTCGACCCCATTAATACCTGGCCCGACGCTGCGGAATTAGTCAATCAGCTTTCTGAAGATGAGCTGGGGAAACTGCTTTTCCAGTATGGCGAAGAGCCCAGGGCCAGAACCATTGCCCGGGCCCTGGTACAGGCGCGGCAAGCGAGTCCCGTGCGCACCACCGGCCAGCTGGTCAAGCTGTTGGAAGCCATTCCCGGGCTGGGAAGAGGCCGCCGGACCCACCCGGCAACGCGCACCTTCCAGGCTTTGCGCATCGCGGTAAATGACGAGCTTACCAACCTAGAGGCGGGGATCAAGGCGGCGATCGACCTGCTGAAACCAGCGGGCAGACTGGTGGTCATCAGTTACCACAGTTTGGAGGACCGGCTGGTCAAACAAACCCTGGCCTACCAAGCCGCCAGCTGTGTCTGCCCGGCCGAAATCCCTGTATGCGTGTGTAACCACCAGGCAACTGTTCGAATCATAAATCGCAGGATTATCCGGCCTGCTCCAGCAGAGGTGGCCGCCAATCCCCGCAGCCGAAGCGCCCGCATGAGGGTTGCGGAAAAGCTATAACCAGAAATTCTTAGCGAGCCCTGCCGGGCTTACCTACCCAGATCTAAGGAGGGTAACAACTTGGCCAAAGAACTGTTTTACACCGCCGTCGACATCGGTAGCAACAAGGTTGCCTCCGTGGTCGCCCGGGTGGGCACCGAAGGGGAACTCAAGGTATTGGGCACCGGGCTCGCCCCCTCTCAGGGTGTTCAAAAAGGGCGCATCGAAAGCATCGAAGAGGCCAGCGACGCGGTGAGGTCTTCCTTAGAAGAAGCTCAACGCTACATAGCGCGGGGGTTGATCGCCGGGGTGTACGCCGTGGTTAGCGGGACTCACACATCCTGCATCAACACCAAAGACGTCATTAAAGACGTGGGGGACCTGGGCAGCATAACTCCCCAGCAAATACACCGGTTGATCCAGTCCTCCTACCCAAGCGTGGACGACACCAAGGAGGTTTTGCACGTAATCCCCATTGGCTACGAGGTAGACGGACTGCCCGGCGTTCGCAATCCCACCGGCCTGCACGCCAACGAAGTGCAGGTGGAGTCCCACGTGGTGATGGGCGACGCCATCACGCTGAAGAATACAGTCAAAGCGGTGGAGGCCAACAAAGTCGCAGTCAAAAGCTTGGTGCTGCATTCCCTGGCATCGGCCGAGGCAACCCTGACCGCCGACGAACGGGAGTTGGGCGCAGTGTTGGTGGACATAGGCAGCGGAACGTCTGACCTCGCCATATTTCGCTACGGCAATCCCTGGTATTCGGCGGTTATCCCAGTGGGCGGCAGCCAGCTGACTAGAGATCTGGCCGTGGCTGCCCGGATACCCTACCACCTGGCC
The DNA here is from genome assembly GCA_022561675.1 of Chloroflexota bacterium. Taxonomy (GTDB): domain Bacteria; phylum Chloroflexota; class Dehalococcoidia; order Lucifugimonadales; family UBA3495; genus JADFQT01. The sequence goes on along the minus strand of JADFQT010000109.1, from coordinate 869 downwards.
GAAGAGATTAAGGTGAAATGGGGCCACGTGTTGCCGGACCTGGTGCGGGCCGATGAAGAGGTGGTTGTCCCCGGATATCAGGGACAGCCGCGAAGGGTGGTGCTGCGCCGCGCCCTCTGCGAGCCTCTGCATCTACGGATGCTGGAGGTGATCAAGCTAATCATGCTGCGAGTCACCCAGGCCGGCCTGAGGCAGCTGCCCACCGGCGGGCTGATTTTAACCGGCGGAGCTGCGGAAATCGCCGGTCTGAAGGAACTGGTGGAAAAGACCCTGGGCGGACCGGTGCGGATAGCTTACCCCAGCGGAATCGCCGGATTGCCCTCGCAACTGCGTAAGCCCGCCTTTTCCGCGGCGGTTGGGGCACTTCTCTGGGGAATCAAGCACCAGGGGGAGAGCCGCCGCTATCAAACGGCTTCGCGAACACTGTGGGGTTACAAATCTTTGGTCAAGCGGTTTGCCCGCGCCAAAGAGGGTGTGTCCCAGTAACGCCGATTCCCCAAGGGAACTTCCTTCTCAGAATCGGCTAACCGGCCGGAAAGCGCGGCCTCTCCCAGCCTTGACCAATAGCCTTCTAGGAAGGGAATAACGGAACCACCCAATGGAACTGACCAACAGAAATACCCTCGGACGTTAACCTGGATCATAAGCGATGCGGAGGAGATAAGGATGGTACTTGAGAACTCGGCGTCTTGGGAGCCCGGCAACGACATAAGCGAGCATTCCGAGCTGATGCCGGAAATCGCCCGGGGTGTCCCACTAATTAAAGTGCTGGGCATTGGTGGCGGAGGCAGCAACGCAGTTGCCCGGATGTACAAAGACAAGCTGCCTGTCGTGGAATACTACGCGGTAAACACCGACGCTCAGCATTT
>JADFQT010000313.1 GCA_022561675.1 Chloroflexota bacterium | reverse complement strand
TTACTACTAACCAGCCCGGTAAGTGTTACTTTCGGCGGCTAACTTCTTTATTGGCCGGTGCCTGTGACTTTGTTGTGAGGTTCTCGTGAGGTTGCGGGGAGACCGCCTTATACCGGGACCTATCGATACCCGCCAGGCCTGCCCACCAAGTCGGCCCGTCCAAGTTAGAAGGATGTAGGTTCATGAAAATCGGAATCATCGTTAGTTGGGTAAACCCGAACCTGGAAGAAACGGTCAAAGAGTTGACCAGCAAAGGTGCGGCGGTTGAACTGATTTATCCGGAGCAGCAGACCGTCAATCTCTCCCACTGGCGGGTGGAACACGACCTTTACGTGTTGAAATCGGGCACTGAGACGGCCCTCAGCATGGCTGGGGCGCTGCACACCGGGGGCGCTCGCATTCTTAATCCCTTTCCCGCGACCGTGATGCTGAGAAACAAGATTATCGTTACCCGCGCTCTCCAGCAGGCCGGCATACCAACGCCGGAGACCTATGTGACCAACAACCTTCAAGAGCTTTCGCGCTTCTTCGCCGATGGGCCGTTAATAATGAAGCCCTATCGGGGAAGTAGAGGAGAAGGAGTGCATGTGGTCAACAATGAAGCCGAGTTGGCCGAGTCGGCCGCCGAGGCTCCGATTATGGCCCAGAGGTACTGCCGCCCGGATCCGGGTGAGGTTGACCGGAAGATATACCGAATCGGCGATCAGATTTTCGGAGTGAGGCGCATCTGGCCCCTGCGAACATACCAGGACAAGTATGGCGAGCCGTTCGACGTTTCTTCCGAGCTGAGGGACATCGCCCTCCGCTGCGGCGAGGTTTTTGGGTTGGACCTCTATGGCTTGGATGTGGTGATCAGCGGAGGTCAGCCCTATGTGGTGGACATCAACAAGTTTGGCAGCTTCATCGGGGTTCCCGACGCGCCGGTGCTGCTGGCCAACCACATACTCCGAGTCGCCCAGGGTGCCGTCGTGGGCCAGCCGGCCTCCGTGTTCTAAAAGCCCTGGCTAAAGACCGGCCTTGCCCTAGAAATTTTCCAAACGCTTCTTAGAGTTGACTATGAGCCTGTCTCTACTACACCCCAATACTCCAATCCTGAAGCCGGCGGCGGAGTGCCGGCTTTACATCATGATGGAAAGCGACTCCCAATTGGCCGGCAATTCAGCGGTCTTCGAGGCCTTCGAGAGCCTGGTCGATGGGGGATTCCAAGTGGAAATGGTAATAGCTGAAGAGGTGCTCACCCGTCCAGACTGGCTCGATGTTACTCATGATCTTTATATCTTAAAATCGAATACCGAGTTGTCCCTCAGTCTGGCCGCAATACTGCACTCTCAGGGAGCCCGGCTGATCAATCCCTATCCCAGCTGTGCCCTGGCTCAAGATAAAATCGTGACTTCCCGGTTGCTTCGAGGAGCGGGAATCCCTGTGCCTTCCTCCTGGGTTACGGGCCGGCTGGAATTGATGGGGTCCCTGGCCGAGCGGATGCCCCTGGTTATCAAACCCTTTCGCGGGCACCGAGGGAGGGGAGTGCGTTTGGTCAGGAATGCGGAGGAATTGGCGGCGGTAGTCCCCCCCGAATCTCCCGTCCTGATCCAGCAGTTTGTCGACGGAGGCGGCCAGGATTTAAAGGTTTATGTAGTTGGTGAAGAGGTCTTCGGGGTGTTTAAAGAATCTCCCCACCTGGACGTCCTTCCGCAAGTGGAGCGCCCATCCGGCCCGGGACGTGCCTGCGAAGTGAGTACGGAGGTGCGCGAATTGGCACTGCGCTGCGGCCGGGTTCTGGGACTGGGGCTTTACGGTCTGGACATTCTGGAGACCACCCAGGGTCCGATGGTGGTAGACGTGAACGCATTCCCGAGCTACCGGGGGGTTCCCAATGCTGGCCCGCTTATAGCGGAGTTCATTGCGTCCTACGCCCGAGGAGAAATGGAGCTGGAGCCTGCCGCTCCCGCCAGCTGAAGGTGAAGCGAAGAAGGATTCCCTCTTTGGCAGAGATCTGGGCTTGAGTTTTTCGCATA
>JADFQT010000312.1 GCA_022561675.1 Chloroflexota bacterium | reverse complement strand
TTTAATGACTCGACCGGTAATGAACATTATTGTCTGTGTAGACGCCAGAAAGTGCCTCTGGGCGGAGTCTTACGGGCGCAGCGGAGAGGATTTGCTGGCGGGGTTGCTCCGCGCGGTTGATGAGGAGGGCTTGGAGGAAGCGGTGCAGGTTACTCCCTGCCTCTGCATCTTCGGCTGTACCTACGGTCCAAGAATTGACCTGGTCCGGAGATGGTCCGGTGAAAAGATTTTGTACGGAATCGGCACTGGCGAGGTATCTATAACCCGCCGGGGGAAGGTAAGCCTGCGGGAGATTCCGCCCAACCTGTCCGAAATGGTCCGGCGCAATTTGCCCGAGGCTAGCGCGGCTGCGGAACTGGCCCAACAAGCTGAAGAGCCAACGAGCTGAAAAATAGGAAGGCGACTATGATACGGGAGATTCTGGAGGAGTGCCAAAAGGGGCTTAACGGGGTTGGCTTTAACGAGGTGGTGCTGATGCTTTCCAACACGGTATCCACCGCCGAAGTCTACATGAATCTGGACGATGTCCGCTTCACCGAAGAGGGAGACGTGGTGACCTTCATGGCTGATGGGGGCACCCACCTACACATGAACCTGGAACCGGTAAAGGAACTCCGCTTCAAATATACGGAGCGGAACGAGCGGGGCGAGCCTAGCTACTCCCTTTGGTTCCTGGAGGAGAACCAGGAGCCGGTCTTGAGAATTTATCTGCGCAAATCGGAAAATGAAGCCACCAATCAGCCGCGGCATGAGCTTTTCATGGCCTTGTTGGAGAAGTACGGAGAGTCGTTAAGCGTTTCTGGTTGAGCGGCGTGGCTCCCGGTACTCTATAAGGTGTGTTTAAAAACCCAATGTCTCCCCCTTCGCAAGGGGGAGATTTAGAGGGGGTCGCCTAACCCCACCTAACCTCCCCTTGGTAAGGGGAGGGACTTATTAAACACAGTTAGAGGACGGCCCAGCATGGCCCCAGCATTGGTAATAGCCGGCGTACGCAGCGGAGTAGGTAAGACCACCATCGCCACCGGCATTATGGGCGCGTTGACCCGGCGGGGATATCTGGTACAACCCTTCAAAGCCGGTCCCGATTATATCGACCCCTCCTACCATAAGCTGGCCTGCGGCGTGCCTTCCAGAAACTTGGATACCTGGCTAATGCCCCATGCCGCCGTTTCCGAACTCTACCAACGTGCCAGCGGTAGCCGCCAAATTTCGGTGATCGAAGGGGTCATGGGTGTCTTCGATGGGCACTCCAATCTCTCCGAGGAGGGGTCCACCGCCGAACTCGCCAAGCTGCTGGATGCCCCGGTGATTCTCGTGGCCGACGCTTCAAAAGTCGCCCGCAGCGTCGCGGCCGAGGTGCTGGGATATAAGCTGTTCGATCCGGACCTGCGCATCGCCGGGGTAATCCTCAACGGCGTGGGCGGGCCGCGCCACCTAGATTTTTGCGGGCCTCAGATCGAAGCCACCACCGGTTTGCCGGTTCTGGGGTATTTGCCCCGCCGGGAGGAGTTGGTGCAGCCGGAGCGGCATCTGGGGCTGATACCAACCGTTGAGGGAACCGTTGTCGAGGAATGGTACGATACCCTGATTGGTCAGGTGGAGGAGACCATCGATTTAGATCGGCTGCTGAAAATCGCGGATAGGTCCAACCCTCCTGCGGCGGCGCGCAACTTGTATCCTGAGGAAGATCAGCCGAAGAGGGCGGTGATTGCCCTGGCCCAAGATCAGGCCTTCAGCTTTTATTACCAGGATTCCCTGGACCTGCTGGAAGCCTGGGGAGCCGAGCTGGTCCCCTTCAGCCCGCTGGTGGACTCCGGTTTGCCCGCCGGGGCGGGAGGCGTTTATATTGGTGGGGGATTTCCGGAGATGTTCGCCCAGCAGCTTTCCCAGAACGAGCCCATGCTTCAATCGCTGCGCCAGGCAGTGCGGCGGGGCCTGCCGGTGTATGCCGAGTGTGGCGGGCTGATGTACCTGGGGCAGAGTTTGTCCGACCTGGAAGGGGTGCATTACCCCATGGTAGGCGCTATTCCGGTAGTTTCATCCAT
>JADFQT010000108.1 GCA_022561675.1 Chloroflexota bacterium | reverse complement strand
CTTGAGACGCTGATACTCCCGCCGTGGGGGTGCCATGTCGCCGAGCGGGAGGGCGAGATCATCGGGTTCATCCTCGCCGAGCGGCAGGTGCCGGTATACGGCCTGCCGGTGGGGGCGCGTATCGTCGCCATCGGGGTGCATCCCGACTCCCGGCGCCTGGGTATCGGCAGGCAGCTCGTCGACGCCCTGGTCGAGGACTGCCGGGCCCTGGGAATCCCGGAGGTCTACTCAGTCCTGAGAACCGAGGACGTGCGAGACACGGCATTCCTGGCAAGCTGCGGCTTCAGTGAGTCGCGGGTGAGGCTGCTGTCGAAGGACGTTTAGGTCACTCCTCGGATCAGAGCGCCTTGATCTCGCCAGATTCCGAGATGACGACCGGATAACCTTCCAGTTCTTCCGGAATTTGAACCCTCAGGGTTTCCGTCAACTCGACCACAAGCACCATGATGCACGGCTTACCGTCCTGCTCACCCTGGGCAGTGCCGACGACACCGGGTTGAAGCCCAGCTGCCCGTGGCCGCAGAGGGAGCCCGCCTGCATATTTTCACCAATCCTGCGCATCAACTCCAGGTCTTCCGCGGCGCCTTCCAACCTACAAATACGCTCCAGCACCTCCAGCAGATGGGTCATGCCCATGCGGCAAGGGAAACACTTCCCGCAAGACTCGTACTGGCAAAAGGCAATCAGCACGCGGGTCAGGTCCACGATGCAGGTATCCTCGTCCGCCGCGATGATGCCGCCGGAACCCAGGATCGCGCCGGCGTTTCTAAAGGTTTCAAAGTCCAGGACCAGGTCCACGCTGTCCGCACTCAGGACGCCGCCCAACGGGCCGCCGGTTTGAACCAGCTTCAAGGCCTTGCCGCCCGGTACGCCACCGGCGGTCTGGTACAAAACGTCACTGAGGGTCACGCCCATGGGGACTTCCACCATGCCGGTGTACCGCAGGGAGCCGGTCAGGCAGAGGATTGCGGTGCCCGTGCTCTGCTCGTAGCCGATGTTGGCGAACCACTCGCCGCCCCGGGACACGATCTCCGGAACGTAGGCCAGGGTCTTGACGTTGTTGATGTTGGTAGGTTTGCCGAAGAGCCCCACCTGGGCCGGGAAGGGGGGGCGAAACCGGGGCATGGCCCGCAAACCTTCGATTGATTCCATCAGCGCCGTTTCCTCGCCGGCGACGTAGGAGTCCCCGGTCAGGGCGACCTCCAGATCGAAGCTGAAGTCGCTACCCAGAATGTGCTCGCCCAACAGCCCCAGCTGGTAGGCCTGCTGGACGGCGGTCTGGGCCCGTTCAATGGGGCCATCGTGCCCGTGGCGTAGGAAGATGTACCCGTAGTTGGCGCCGGTGGCGTAGCCGGCCAGGATTATGCCTTCCACCACCGTGTGAGGGTCGCTCTCCAGTATGCCCTTGTCGTTAAAGGCGCCGGGGTCTCCCTCTTCGCAGTTGCAGAGTATGTACTTGACCGGAGCGTTGGAGCCAGCCAGGAAGCTCCACTTGGTCGCGGTAGGAAAGGCGGCGCCACCACGTCCGCGTAACCCGGACAGCTTCACCTGCTCAAGGGTATCCTCCGGTGAGCCTTCGGAGAGAGCCTGGCTCAGCGCCCCATACCCTCCGTTGGCGACGTACTGGTAAATGTCGCCGGGGTCGATATTTCCTACGTTCCGCAGAGCTATGCGATTTTCCTTCGCCCGCATCGGGTGCTGATTCAGGTCACTGATTCCTGCAATCGATTGCTCGCCCAGCTGGCCTAAAGCCAGGCGGTCCACAGGAACCCCCTGTCCCAAGTGGGATTCGACGATCTCCTCCGCCAGTTGGGGGGTCACATTTCCGTAGAAAACCCGGGCCTGGCCGGGCAGCTGAACATCCACCAGTGGCTCGGCAAAACAAAGCCCCAGACAGCCCACCCGACTAACCTGGGCAGTTAAATTCCGACTCCTGAGGGCTGATTCTATGGCTCCCAGCACCTCATCGCAGCCGGCCGCCTGCCCGCACAGGGCGGCGCCTACCCGGATCCAGGGCCGGTCACCGGCGTTCAAAGTCTGCCACCGATTCTGGGCTTCCGCCGAAATGTCTTGGTAGCTTGGGTAGCTTATGTTAACCTCACGGCCCGGTCAGAATATAACGGGCAGAATCATCAGTCTGGGTCGCCGGGTTCCCACCGCCGGGACCTGAATTTTAATCTGCAGAGCCCAGATGCCATGTCGAGATGCTGCTGGGAGCGTTTGCGCTGCCTGCCCCGAGGGTTGGCATTCCCGGGCGTTTTGATTCCCGAGCCGCGGGTTAGGCTGGCGCAACGCGACTCTCTGCCCGGTTATGCCATAAGTGAGCCAAGATCAGCGGGGGCATCAAATTCGTCATGAACCGCTAGGCGCACCTGGGCCCGGCCGTCCCCGCAACTGGGCCACCCGAATCCTGGCCGCCTCCGGGGAGACCCGGCCTGCCAGATGGTGATCGATGGACATGACCGGCGCCAGGGCACAGGCGCCCAGGCAGGTGTTGTAGCGCAGGGAAATCTCGCCGTCCGGCGTGTCGCCTTCATCCTCCAGCCCCACCGCCTCCAGCACAGCCTGGATCACCGGCATGGCTCCCACCAGGTGGCAGGAAGGACCCCAACAGACCTCCACGCTGTGGGCGCAGGGAGGCTGAAAGCGGAAGTTAGGGTAGAAAGACGCCACCGCCCAGACATCGTTGATGGTGGAATTGGTAAGGGCCGCCACCTCTTCCACCGCCTCTTTGGGGATATAGCCCAACTCGTCCTCAACGGCCAGTAGCGAGGACAGAATGGTTACCGTCGGTTGGGGCTGGTTGTGGACGGCCTGGATAATCCGCTGCCTGAGTCCATCCATATCCCGGACTCCCGGTCACAGACTCCTGTTTTCAGAGCGCTGAGCCCGGATAAGTTAGTGAATTTTGTAACAATCTATGGGCCCATACTACCACAGGGACTTGAGGTGCTTCAACACGAAGGGGCGGCAATCCCGGGCAGGCTTACAAGACAAAGGAGTGGCTATCCCGTACAGGCTGAAGGGGCTCCCGCCGGGTTTCGAAAAGCACGCTGCCGCTCGCCCAAGCCCAATCTGACCGGCCCTCAGTTCAAGGCGAGAGGGGACCATTTATAGCTGGGTTTTTCGAGTCAGGCGGCCGGATTCTCGGCTTCACCTTCCAGGACCTTATTGATCGCCGATTTGAATATCTCGTAGGGATGGGCTCCGGTAAAAATCAGATTGCCCACCAAAAAGGTGGGAATTCCCTGGATGCCGTATTTTAACGCTTCCTGGTACTGTCCCATTACGGTCTCTGAGTAGTGGTGATTGTTCAGCCGCTCCATTAATTCTTCAGCATCCAGGGATACCGCTCTGGCCAGGCCTTGGATCACGGTTAAATCTCCCAGGTCTTCCCGGTCCTCCCAATAGGCTTTGTACGCCGCACGGTGAAATTCCAGGAATTTCCCCTGTTGCTGGGCATACTCGGTGGCTTCCAAAATATAGTTGGTATTGGGCGTCACCCTGGGTGGCCGCATTACCAGATTGGATTCGCGCGCACTGCTGCGCAGGGGTTCGCTGAGCTCATCTTCGGTCTCGCCTGCCCTGGGCTGCCGCATCAGGCCTTCCTTGGGAGTATCCGGCCGCAACAAATAGGCCCGACCCTCCACGGCAACATCGAACTCTTGACCCAACCTGTCGACCCTCTCCAGGCCGACATAGCACCAGGGTCAAATATAATCGTACCAGACAACTATGCGAACTGGGCTGGAGCCATTGGGAGAATTCTGTACCGCTTCGGTCATGGGGCGCTCCTTTATTCGACACTAACCCTTGGCAGACCCTACCCCTTGGGCGGCACTACGCATTTGGCGCTGCCGGACCCAGCTATCAGGGACAGCTGAAATTGGGGGATACCGGTGGGGTGGAAGGAGTGTAGCAGCGGCCGGTTTGCCGGTCAACCTGCGCTGGTCCGATAGGGAGCTGCGGGCGTATTGCCTCAAAAGAAACGGATCGGGACATTCAGTAGCGTCGCTGGAATCGGCCGGTATTAGCGCAAGCCCGTCCAGGCCAGGCTGCCCGTCAACGGACCGTCAAGCCGGCTCTCGAGACCCTCGGAATTTTCCGCCGCTAACGCGGGCTGCCCGGGAAATAAGCCTGGGATTGGAACCGCGATCAGGCCAGCACCTGCTTGATTACTTCTGATAGATGCTGGGGCCGGAAGGGTTTGGACAGCATTCCCGAGGCGCCCCGGCGCATCAGGTCATGCACCGCTTGGCGATAAGGGTCGCCCGTGGCGATAACCACCCTCATCCGGTCATCGATCTCCTTGAGGCGATCGAAGGTTTCCACTCCGTCGATGCCCGGCAAGGTCATGTCCAGAATCACCGCATCTATTTCGGCCCCCGGCCTGCTGCAAATCTTCAGCGCTTCCTCTCCGTCGGCGGCGGTCACGACCTCGTAGCCTTCCTGCACCAGGAAGTTTTTGAGCATATCCCGGAGCATGGCTTCATCATCCACCACCAGCAGCCGTTTGGGCCTCTCGGCCACCGCAACACCGGCTGTGGCTGAAGGGGAGCCGACCTCCACCGGCAGCCAGATGTCCATGCTGGTCCCCTGTTCCGGCTGGCTATCTACTTCTATAAATCCCCCCAAGCTACTAACCGTTTCGTAAACCTCCGTCAAACCCAGCCCTCGAGCCTTTCCCGGCTTGGTCGTGAAAAACGGGTCAAGCATCTGGGCTTTGGTCTTTTCATCCATTCCCACGCCGGTATCCCTGACCTGGAGCCGGATAAACGCCGACTGGTCATCTCCCTCTGACTCTCCGGAACTCCCCGTCCGGGCAGGCTCCAAGCTGGTGCGCCAGGAGAGAGTCCCGCCCTGGGGCATTGCCTCGACAGCGTTTTGCCAAAGAGCACGACAGAGCTGGGCCAATCTGTCCTGATCCCCCAAAAACCCGGGCAACCGGTCATCGAGCTCTACCACCAGGTCGATTCCCGCAGGCTGGTCCGCCCGGCCCGCCTCTATTGCCTCTTGAACCAGCTGGTTCAGATTCAGCGGGACCGGCTTCCCGTGGAGGTCGTTGGAGAAATGGGAAAGCCGGCCGGTCAGCTTCAGCGCTTCCGCACCGGACAGCTCTATCTGCGCTGCCAACCCCCGGTTTTGTTCGTCCTCTTTCAACCGGTTCTGAAGGATTGAGGCGAAGCCCTGCATCACGGCGATATGGTTGTTGAAATCGTGGGCCAATTTGCGGGAGAACCCTTTGGCCACGGCTATGCAGCGTCGGAGTTCTGCGTCTTCCTGACTGTCCTGCCCCCAGCCTGAGGAGCCAACATCAGGCGCGGGCAGGCGATTGAATGGGCGATTGAAGACGTAAAGGGCGACCAGACCCCCAGCCTCGTCCAACAGGGGTAGCAGCCTGGCCGAAACCCGAATCGGTTGGGCTGAGGACTTCTCCAGCGCCAGGCCATCTAGATTATATTCCAGCACCGGCAGTTCCACGGCTTCTCCCCGAAAAGCTCTCTCCAGCGCCTCACCCTGGGGGTCACCGGGAACGGTGCAGTGCTCCCATAGGTTCAGCCGGCCCACCAGCGCCGAGCCATCCTCCACACCAAAGAGGTTCTTGGTGCCGGGGTTGAGCCAGCCGCAAAGCCCCGAAGCGTCCATAACCATAACGCTCGCCAAGGAGTCTCGAGCGGCCTGCTCCACCACGGTCAGCACGGAGAGGCTGCTGATGGAAGCGGCGGACTCAAGCGCGTCCTGCTCTCCCAGGGGGCTGGGCCTGTTGGTATCGGCTCTGATAGTTGGCAGTTCCATAGTCGTTTCCGGACACCTAAACTGTCAGCATTCGCCCCGTCCGGTTGTTGCGGTATGGCCCCGACGAGCCAAGCATCGAACCGGACGGTAGGCGGGACGGTATGCGTATATTGTGGGTCCGGTGTGGGTTTCCGGGTAAGGGTGATAGCCCCCAGGCGAGCCTGGTGCCAGCACCACCTTCCCGCCGCGGGACACCTACGGGCGTGGGACCCCTACAGCCGGAAGCAGAGTAGCGCCGCCCACGACCCCGACGGCATTGGGACATTGATGTGCCAGCTTGAAGCCGATCGGATTGTTTTTCGGATTGTTTCTCGGAACGCGCTGATTGGAGAAGCAGAGAAAGGGCCCGCTGGCTGAATCAGGAACCCAAGGTTCTTCGCCGATGAACCCACGGCACTCCGGGTCAACTTAAGAAATCACCCAGGCGCAGGATGGGGAGTTGCTGTAGCCGAAGCAGGAGGACCGCCGTAGAGAGTCGACGGCTGGTAAGAGGGTTTTTAGCTTAAGGAGGGGGATTTACCGTTGCTGGGGGTGAGGGAGCGGGGGGCATCGACCAACAGGGGCTGCAACTGGGCCAGGCTCTCAATCCGGGCACAATCCTCAATGTCCTGATGCCAGCCGCCCCGGTCTAGCAACACCGGATGGATGCCTACGCCCCGGGCACCCACCACGTCGGAGCGGAGCTGGTCGCCCACGTGCACCACCTCGCCGGGAGCGACCGCGGCCTTCTCCAATGCGGCCAGGAAAACCGCGGCATGAGGCTTTTCTGCACCCACCTCGGCCGAACTGACGTAAAAATCCAGGTAGGGAGCGAGCCCTAGATGCCGGCACAACTCCGACATGTCCCGCCGCAGATTCGAGAGCACTGCCAACCGGTATCCCTGCTGGTGAAGTTCTGATAACGCGGGTATAACATCGTCGTAGGGAATGAAATCCTTGGGTACTGCAATGGCCAGCTTCCAGATCTGAGCCGCCAGGTCCAGCGAAACCGGAACCCCGGCGTTTTCTAGAATCATTTGCTCATAGTGAGCGAAAAACTCAGACCTTTCCTTCTCCGAACGTTCCGCCAGAGGCCGGATTTCATTCTCGCGGTTGAAATAGACGTCGGCTAGGGCGTACCCACGATTGATGCCCTCTTCAGAAACGTTTAACCCCATTTCGCGGCACGACGCCTGCTGAATTTGATCCAACGGCGGCCAGAACTGGACCAGTGTGTGGTAGAAATCAAGGAAGATAGCTTTGATCATTTAGCGCGCCACACCGATGGATAGCGAGGATGATGGGCCAGGACTTTGGGAAAGGACTGGGCCCCGGAGACAGCGAATTCTAACATACCCGGACGGGCTTGTGAATCCTGCTCGGCCGAAGGATGTCCCGCGTCGCCGGGGAGGAGGTTGGCCATTTTACCGCTGGGGAGCAGCAGAAGCTTCGCCAGCTTGCTTCAGTCCGCCGGTGCGGGTATGCTGGGAATCGCCGAGAAAACTCGATTCCGGTCAGCCATTACGGACTCTTTCCTTGTCCCGAGAACCCGCTCAGCAAAGGGAGTGATGGAATATGCGAATTGCCGTGGGAGCAGACCATGCCGGCTACCCGTTGAAGGAGCTGCTGGTGCCCTGGCTGAGGGCTTCCGGGCATGAGGTAGACGACCTGGGAGCCAAAGAGTTGGTTCCGGATGACGATTATCCGGATTTTGCCCTTCCGGTAGCGCGGGCGGTGCAGTCGGCCAGCGCGGAGCGGGGGATCATAGTGTGCGGTAGCGGCGTTGGCGCCAGCGTGACAGCCAACAAGGTGCCGGGGGTGCGGGCCGGCTTGTGTCACGACACCTATTCCAGCCACCAGGGTGTGGAACACGACGACATGAACGTCCTCTGCCTGGGAGGGAGGATTATCGGCGAGGAGCTGTCCAAGGAGGTCGTAAAATCATTCCTGGCAGCCAGTTTTATTCCCGAGCCTCGATTTCAACGACGCTTGAACAAGCTCCTGGACATAGAAAAGAGCTATCAAGCTGGACCAGCCTAACTAACCCGCGACAGGAAGAATAGATTTTGTCAGGGTTCGGCCCGGGGCTTGGGGTCTTAGAGGGTGTTTTAAAAGCCTGGCGCATTGCCCGCGCTGGAATAGAGAAATGCGCATCCTGGTATAGCCTGATAACAGCCCCTTCTCCCTTGATGGGAGAAGGTCGGGATGAGGGTGATACCCCTCACCTCACTCCTCTCGCACAAGGGGAGAGGATGCCGAAGCCCAAACCAGGATGACACCTTGGGCCTAGAAGTCACGGAGCTTTTTAACACCCTCATAGCTGGACTTTGTACATTCCGGCAGATTGGCCCACGGGCGGCGTAAATATAGCTGAGGGGTTTTTGCAACATGGTCTCTGGAAGGCGACATCCGTAAAGTGCTAACCGAAACTGCTTAGGTCCGATTACCCTAGTCGCTGATTACGCTTGACTACGCAAGT
>JADFQT010000107.1 GCA_022561675.1 Chloroflexota bacterium | reverse complement strand
GGACGTTTTTATGTTTTTGGAGGAGAGGAGACGGAGGGAACTTTCGACACCAACGAGCGTTATCGCCCAGGAACTGACTCCTGGGAAACTATGCCGCCACTTCCCACCGCCAGGCACGGCCTGGGTGCAGTAGCCCTGGGGCAACGCATCTATGCGCTGGCGGGAGGTCCGACACCAGGAGGTTCCAGTAGCGCCATAAACGAGGTCTTGATCTTGCTAGAGGGCCCTTAACTGGGAGGCCGCTCGATTCCCACTCGGGCAGGCCTAATATTAAGTGCTCTCTCCATGTGCTTCGCGATCCGCTACCGCCGCTCGGATAATAGTGGGCGATTTCCCCTGTGTTTGATAGCCGAGCCTAGATCCCCCAAAGCTTTCCATGCTGACTCACCGTCGGCTCCTTTTGCAACAAGGCTAGTAAAAGCTGGCAACAACACCGCGCCGACTAGGAATCCTTGTGGTGACCGCGTAAGGGCTTTTTTCACCCGCCCACCAAGGTATTCAGCTAGGGGGTAAGACCTGCCTGGGCCGCTCGCTGGGCCCGCTTTGCAGGCTTGTCAGGTCCATCTCAGGCAGTTCCACCCCCAGGAACTGCTGCACGCCATTGGCCAGCCCGTTGTAGTCTTGAAACCAGGTTCTAAGCCGGGCGCGCCAGGCCGTCATGCCTCCGCTGGCGTTTAGCTCGAAGGCCGACTCGCGGCCGTCGAGACCGGAGGATACATGATCCCAGGCCAGCTGCAAGAGGGCGGCCCGCTGCAGCGCCGTGTAGCCGCCTCCGCCAAAGGCGTCTTCCAACTCTGCGGCCATGACCGGGTCGGCAAAGTCCGTATCGGCCGGCGCGTTTATCAGGGAGGACCCCGGGAGGCTCCTCAAGGTTTCCGCCATACGCTGGCGGGACTTGAAGATGTTGACGGCGGCGGCAGCCAGGTGGGCCTGACCCGGCAGGGCATGGCCCGATGCCGTTATCTCAGGATCCAACTCCGCCGCCGCTATGCAGGTACGGCTGGTTTGCACCGCAACGGCCAAGTCCACCAACTGCTCGATGGTGGCGGTATTCTGCTTCAAACCCATGACCTCTGCCAGGGCCAGGCCCAGGCCCAGGGTCAATTCCGCTTTGGCCAGCCAGCCGTAGTTGTGATGCCAGAGCAGCCAGGACACTAGGGAATGGCGTTTGGTCCGGTCCAGCAGTTCTCCGGCAAACACCCGTTCCCTGGGGATGAACACATCCTTCAGCCACAGCAGGGCATCCAGCTCATCAAACCGGCTGCTCAAGGGCGACAGGAAGGGATTGGGGTGTCTGGCTGCCGTGCGGCGGGCCACCACGCGGACGCCCGGGGCGTTGATGGGGAGAAGGATCCACGGCCACCGGCCGCTGCCAGGCGGCAACTCGTCCCGGCTGGTGATCAGCACATCCTCGGCGAAAGGGGTAGTGGTGTGCATCTGCACCTTTCCGCTCACTACAATGCCCTCGTTAGTCTCGCTCACCAGGCGCAGCGCCACCCGCTGGCCGGGATCCTGCCGAAGCCGGGAACCGATGAGAGCCCCCCCTCCGGCGAAGGTGAGAAAGCGGCCGGTGCGGCATAGGGATTCTCGATACTCATTTACCGCCGCGATGTCTTCGGAGGATTTGTTAAGCCCGGTGAGGTGGTTCAGCAGGCCCAGGGAGATTAAGGCGCCGTAGCCGGGCGTGTGAGTGATATTACCGCCGCTGGAGAAAAGCCCAGCCTTCAGCGCCCGGCCCAGGCGTTGCAAGTCGGCGGAGGTCTTCGGCGCTACAAAGGCCAGCGGGCTTCGGTGGCCGGTGGAGTCTGGCTCGGTCAGTAAAGTGTCCTACCAGTCCGGGTCGAAATGGCGGTCATACCACTTCATGTACTCGCCCACCATAGCCGACGTCGCCGGATGGGTCGGGATGTCCTCTACCTGCCCTTCCCCCATAACCCAAACGTTACGCCCGTCGCGCAGGCTGTCGCGATACTCAGCGCCTGTCCGCATTTCGCTTCACTCCAGGGATGCGCCACCCCCCACGCTACAAATCGGTTGGGGCTGGATCGGTGATGTTATCCTTTGGACGAACCGTTGTCCACCGGGGGTGAGATTCGTCGAGCATTTCAGGTGGACTCCCCGCGACGACTGGGTAAGGACCATTATTCGAACACACCCTGAGCAGAATAGGTCGAAGAAACCACAGGATCAGCTTCAACCAGCCCTAAAAGGTCGAACCAGATGCCTCGGCCGAAAAGCAGGGGGCAGATAGATAATCGTTGCAGGGCTGCCGAGCGATTCGCCCGGAAATGCCCGCGTTGTTGATCGCTAATCAGAGGGCACAAACCTCATCGATAGGGAGTTCACGCAGTGACGGGCGTTCGAATCTGTAAAGCCCTCACCCAAGAATACGTGCCCCAGATGACCTCCGCAGTTGGCGCACTCTACCTCGGTGCGGGACCCGTCTGGATCAGGAATTCTATTTACCGCACCTGAAATCTCTTGATCGAACGCCGGCCAGCCGCAATGAGCGTCAAACTTGTCGCTGGACCGATAGAGTTCGGCATCGCAACGCCGACAGGTAAAAATCCCCTCCTCATAAAAGTCGTCATACTCTCCACTAAAAGGGGCCTCTGTTCCCTTCCGTTCGATCACAAACCGTTCTTCCGCGGAAAGCGGATTGTAGCCGGGGTTGTCCATTATTTATCCTCCTCAGGGCCTCCTTCGAGATCATGGCCCTGAAAGCCCGGTTCCCTACCCAGCATCCTACAGTCGCTGAGGCATAATGGCTAGGGCAGGTTTTACTTAAAGAACAGACCCTATAGCATGGTTTCATTAAGCTCAACGCCGAATCCGGGCCTGTCCGACGGTGCGATATATCCGTCCTTTGGCGTGGGTTCATCTAGCCACAAGTTGTCCCGCTCGGCCCGTATATGGTCTGAGTGGTATTCGGCCAGGTCGGCGCAATCGCTGGACAGAATTAGATGCAGCCCCCACACCTCTCCGCCGCGGTGGGGTGACACGGGAACGCCTGCTTTCTGCGCGAGCTCAACAATGCGCATCCCGGCAGTGATTCCTCCGCACCAGGTTATGTCGGGCTGCCATAGCCCCAGGGCATTTGCTCGGGCGATCTCGCTGAACCCGTAGTGGGTGAACTCGTGCTCGCCCACAGCAATCAAGGTTGGCGCAACCAGCGGCCGCAACTCCGCTTGTCCCTCCAGGTCGTCGGGGGTTAATACGTCTTCGTACCAGTAGATATTGAACTCGGCGAGACGTCTTCCCATTTCGGCGGTAACCTCTTTGTCCCAGGACATGTAGGTGTCTATCATCAGTGTTGCCTTCTGCCCAAAAAGCTCTCTAGCCCTCCTCGCGGCTTCAGCAGCGGAGTCATAATCGGCCTGGTTTCCGGTCCAGCGATGGGGAAACTTGTGGGCCTGGTACCCCAATCGGAGATACAATTCCGAGTCTTGTCCGGTTGCATAGGCAAAGACTTTGGGTTTCTTAGCTCCACCAAGCAGTTCATAAACCGGCTTGCCTTCAGCCTTGCCCAGAAGGTCATATAACGCCAAATCAATTCCACTTAGAGCCATAATGGCAAGTCCTTTACGCCCGTAGGGCAGGGAGGCGGAGTAAAGATCGTCCCAGATACTCGAAATGTCCCGTACCTCGTTGACCTCTCGCCCCAGCAGCAGCGGGCCAAAGTGACGGTCAACTACTTCCACACCGGCCACGCCACCCCCTCCATATCCCAGCCCAACCACACCAAGGTCGGTCTCTACCCGCACTACTATCTGCCAGAAGTGGGTACGCCATGACGGCGGAACATGCCGGTATTTTGGAAAAACGGCTTTGACGCCGGTGATTTTCATAAGCTGACCTTTCGAAACAACTTCCCAGATCCAGAGCGCACTAGTCCGGTACTAGCTGCTTGGCCTGCTGCGACTACGCCGACACGCTACTCAAGCGTAAAACCTTGGCAGCGGGAGAACCCCAGGTTCCTGCAGTAGGAGCCGCTGGCAATCTCCAGCGAATGGGCATACGACCATTGATGGAGCGGGTCCTGTCCTGGCGGCAGATATTGAAGACTTAGCGCTGTGCGACACAGCCTTATATATTATGAGGGAGTGCCGCACAAAGCGTTTCAGCGCATCGGAGTTTGCTGAATCCGATTGCACGGCGACTGAACCAAGGGGAGGGAGGGCTCTCCTGGGACGAGGGCCGATGTTACTAAATCCAATAATTTACTCTGCCACTGAGCTACACCGGCCTGCCAGTAAGAGGCCCGTTTCGGCGATTCCAGAGGGCAGTCACCCTTCCTGTTGACCTAGTTGGGCATCCACATAATGGAGGAAATCTCGCTGAACTCCCGCCACAGCTTGCTCCAGGACTCTCCCCCGTCGTCACTACGGTACAAATATCCATAGCGGCTTCCGGCGAAAATCACCTCAGGGTTGAAAGGCTGGGCGTTCACCACCCACATCGCTGTATTTGGCTGTACCGGTAATGAGAGACTATGCCAGGTTTTACCGGTGTCGGTGGACCGCATTACAGTTCCGGTGCGGCCTGGGGTGGTGTCGCCGATCGTGACGAAGATAGTCTGGGGATTGCCGGGCTTAACCATGATGCCCCTGGGGTAGGTCATGGGAAAAACGTCTTTTATGCCGATGGCCTGCCATGAATTTCCCCCGTCGTCGCTGGTGTAAACATCGTTATTTACCACCACCACCACGGTCTTAGGCGGGCCGGCCGCTACGGCGACATTGTGAACGTCCAAATTTGGGATGGCCCCGTTAATCTTTTGCCAAGTGTCACCACCGTCGATGCTCCTACGTACGCCGTCTACCTCAAAACCCACCCAAATATCCTGGCGGTTCTCCGGGTCAATGGCTATGCCGGTCACCCGTGGCACCCCTACCGCCGGACATTCCTTGGCAACCTCAACCGGGCGCTGCTCCCAGGTTCTGCCCCCGTCCGAGGAGCGAAAAATGGTGGCCGGGCCCGGAGTTCCCGTACCAGCATACATCGTGTTGGAATCGCCCTGATCTATGGCCAGAGCCCACACGCAGTAATCCTTGAGCGAAGAATCGTTTAGCTGCCAGTTTTTCCCGCCGTCTTCGCTACGGTACAGACCTTTATCGGTGCCGGTAAACACCACCTCCGGCCGGTCAGGGTGGTTAACTACCGTCCTCACCAGCGCGTCGGAGTGCAGCCCCGAGTTGATGCCCGCCCGCTGCCAGCTCTCTCCCCCATCCTCACTCCGGATGATCCCCTGTCCCACAGTGCCCACCAGAATGGTCATCCTATCTGCCATTGTCGATACCCCCAATCCGTTTCTGCCTCGATTTAGCTCTGGTTGGTGAATAAGGCAAATAATACTACAGAAAGCGAAGAAAATCAGAATTCGCTCAAAACAGTTCCAGCTCCATGTTCCTGGCCGTGGATGTCGTGGGTTCGTGGCCTCATCCACCAGGCTACCGCGTCACCGGCGGGGACCGGCTTCGACAACCGGCGCCGGGTCTCGGCAGTCAGTCGCGAAAAGTTAAGACTGGGGCCGGCCTGGCCCGTCATTACTGGCTCTGTTCTTTCGCTGCCCAGCACCTCGACCCTTGGTATTGTGAGTGATACTATTCGCCCATCTGGTTTAGGGAGGAGGTCGGAATGGACATTGGCCTGACCACAGGCATATCCACCCATTCGGTAGACGTGGCAGTGCTAGCCCAAAAGGCAGAGTCCCTCGGCTTCGAGTCCTTCTGGCTTCCCGAACACACTATTGTTCCAGTTCACTCTAACTCGCGATACGGAGGAACCCCAGACGGTTCTATCCCCCCATCCATGAGCGACTCAGGCGATCCTCTGATTGGCTTGGCCATGGCATCGGCAGCGACCCAGCGGATCAAGCTGGGCACCGCTATCAGCCTGGTACCAGAGCATAATCCCTTGCTTCAGGCCAAGCAGATTGCCACCCTAGACCGGCTATCCAACGGACGATTCATCTTTGGCATCGGGGCAGGATGGCTTCGGGAAGAAACCGAGATCATGGGCGGTGACTTCGAGCACCGTTGGGCGCAAACCAGGGAGGCCATCCTGGCTATGAAGGAACTCTGGACTCAAGATGAGGCGGAGTTCCATGGCAAGTATTTCGATTTCCCGCCGGTACGATGCAACCCAAAGCCGGTGCAGAGCCCGCACCCACCCGTATTCCTTGGCGGGTTTGCGCCAAATGTGTTCAAACGGGTAGCTGCCTGGGGCGACGGGTGGATGCCGGTGAGGGTCACCCCCGAGCAGGTCAAGATGGGCCGGGCGACGCTGGATGAGCTTGCCGAGGCTGCCGGGCGTGACCCAGCGGGCATTAGACTGATGGTGTGTAACGTGCCCGCTGACCGCGACACCATCTTAGAGTTGGAGGAAGCCGGGGCTGACCGGGTCACTGTGTCCCTGCCCCGGGACATGGGTGAAGGGATGTTGCAGCAACTGGAGCAATTAGCGGAAACGGTCCTGACCTAGAGCCCTACCGCTTGCCTCGCCGTTAGGGTTTGCAGGAAGGGACGCTAGGACTCGATTCGTTTGGCCAATGGTCATCTTGCCCAAGACGGGCAGGTCCCTCTGGTCGTGAGCCGCCACCGACGGTGTGGCAATGGCGCACACATCAATTCCAGGTTTTCTAGGATTTTCCAGCCAAAGCAGCCTTATACCATCTAGGACCTCCGCTGGTAAGCTGTCAGCCGGGATTCTGCCCGAAGCGAGTCTCCAGCAAGCATCGTACTGGGGGGCAACACGTCAGCTGCCTCCGGTTGTAAACTCTTTTCGCATGTCTTTGGAGCGGTTCTGAGCCTGCCTGCCTCCTTCCTGTCAGCTTCAGGGGGTGAAGTACCGGCACCACGGCGGAGAGAATTGCGGACAGAAGATTATTGTGCCAGTATGATCGAACGGAGGGCACACCGTGAAAGTAGGCGTCATATCGGACACCCATAATCCTAGTGTTGGATTACAACCACCACCAGAAGTAGCGATCGCATTTCAAGGCGTAGACGTGATCCTTCATGCCGGAGACATTTACCTCCCCTCTTGCCTAGACTGGTTAGAAGCGATCGCACTGGTATACGCCGTTGAAATGGGGGCGGGCGCTCATTTCAAAGAAGATCCTCGCGTCGTAAACAATACGCGAGTTCTACATCTCGAAGGACATACCATAGGCCTAACCCATGATTTAATGGTGCCAGGCATGGCCCAAGAAATCACGGAGTATAGCCCCTTATCCCAGCATTTCCCCCCAAACGCCGATTTATCTACAGCTCTGGAGAGTGTATTTGACGCTGTTGTCGATGTCGTTATCTTCGGCCACACCCACTACGCCATAGTTGAGGAATACCAGGGAATTCTGCTAGTAAACCCCGGAAGCCCCTCCCTTCCGAAACAGCTACGACGCCTAGGCCAAGTAGCTATCATGGAATTGGAACCAGACCACAAGAGCGCTGAAATACTGGAACTTTCTAGGTTCAGCTAGGTATAGTTTGTTGAGGGAATTGTTGAGACCCCGAATATCTCCGAGTTCCAGGTTCAGCGAAATGCCGACCAGGTTCTAGCCGACCGACACTTTGAAGGTGTGTCCAATTTGCGAAGCTCGCAGATTGCCCAGTACGTAGGACAAGCGGGCGCATTGCGCCGGAACGATCACTTGGACGGCGGGTTGCAGTCATGCAATATACCAGTCTGCCCGTCCAGCATTCAGATACAAAATCCCTAGCCAGATAACGCCAGGTCTCAAATCCATAGCCGTTGGAGACGGGGAAGAGAGCTTCCCGAGGGTCAGCCAGCGACGTTCGGTTGCTAAAGTTCTGACCGTGATGCGCAAAGTCGGGTCAGCTGAACCTTCAAAGAGGGTGAGAACATCTAAAAAGAGCCAATTAACAACGTCGAGAGATCGATTTTGGCTGGTTTGAACGGCTTCAAAAGAGCCGTGAAATCGAGGGACGGCAATGAATGGGCGGTCGTGAAGGCAGACAACAAAGTGTCCTGGAAAGTTCTAATCGACGGGGGTAGGCTACCTTTCAGGGAATCCGGAGAAAGAGCCCTGGCGCACGCATTTCCTGATGCCACGGCGAAGTAGGAGGGCAGGTATGGATTGTCCCAGGTGTGGTTCTGAGCTCAAAGGGGAAAATTACAAAGGGATTGAAGTAGACAAATGTGTGGGCTGCGAAGGGATGTGGCTGGACTACTCCGAGTTGGACCAGCTTGAGGACAAGGCGATGGACGCAGATGAGCTCAAGGGCTCAATGGTCACTAGGTCGGTAG
>JADFQT010000311.1 GCA_022561675.1 Chloroflexota bacterium | reverse complement strand
CCAATCTCACCAATGGCGGCCTTACCGACCTGCTGAATGCGCCGCTGGTATTGGCCGCCGGTGGGATCATCTTCATCGTGCTGATAACCTCCAGCGTCGGTCTGGCCCCGCTGCGGCGAATCTACTTCCCCCAGGCGGCGGCCAGCCCATCGTTAGCTTAGCCGGGGTCCAGAGGCACCCAGGACGCCCCTCTTCCAGCAGGGAATAAAAGGATGACCTTTAACAGCGACGAGCTAACCCGCTATCTAGAGCTGACCCCTGAATCCCGAGCCCTGTGGGAAGAGGCTCGGGAGTACCTGCCGGGAGGGGACAGCCGAAACTCCATTTTCTGGCGGCCCTATCCCATCTTCATCACCTCCGCCTCCGGCTGCCACGTGGTGGACGCCGACAACGTAGACCGGCTGGACTTCATCAATACCATGACCACGATGATATTGGGGCACGGGCCGGAACCAGTTCTGAAGGCCGTCCAAGGGCAGTTGGAGCATGGCTTGGCCTACAACGCTCCCAATCGGCACCAGATACGGCTGGCGAAACTGCTCTGCCAGCGGCTGCCCAGTTTTGACCGGGTTCGGTTCACCAACTCCGGTACGGAAGCGACCCTCAACACCCTGCGGGCCGCCCGGGCCTTTACCGGCAAGAGCCGGTTCGCCAAAGTGGAGGGGGGCTATCACGGCACCCACGACGCCGTCAGTGTCAGCATTCGAGTCGACCCCGCCCTGGCGGGAGAGCCCAACCGGCCCCAGGCTCTGGCCAGCAGTTCAGGCCTGGCCGACGGCGTGGTGGATCAGGTGGTCGTGCTGCCTTTCAATGAGACCGACTCAGCCCTAGCCATCCTGGAGGAGCACCGGGAGGAGCTGGCGGCGGTGATTGTGGAGCCGCTGCTGGGCTCGGTGGGCATGGTCCCGGCCAAGCCCGAGTTTTTGCAGATGCTGCGCCGGTTCACCCAAGAACACGGAATTATTTTGATCTTCGACGAGGTGATCAGCTTCCGCGTGGCGCCGGGGGGCTGCCAGGAATACTACGGAGTCACCCCAGACCTGACCTCACTGGGCAAGATCATCGGGGGAGGGTTCGCGGTGGGGGCCTTTGGAGGCCGTAGAGACATCATGGACCTGTACGACCCGACTCTAGGTCCCCAGGTGGGTCATGCCGGGACCTTTAATGCCAACCCGATTACCATGCTGGCCGGCGCGGTGACCTTGGAAGAGCTGACTCCCCAGGTTTACCGGAAACTGTCGGAGAGGACCGATTACCTTCGCCACGGCATCCAGCAGATTTGCGCCCGCCAGGAGGTGCCGGTGCAGGTCACCGGCCTGGGCTCGTTGTTCGGAATCCACTTCATCGACCGGCCAATCAACAATTACCGGGACATTGCCGCCGGCGATGCCGCTTTGCGCGAACAGGTCTTCCTGGGGTTGATGAACGAAGGCGTTTTGCTGGCCCCGAATCTGGTGGGAGGCCTGTCCACAGCCATCTCCCAGCCCGATATGGATGCATTTCTGAGCGCTTTCGAAAGGGTTCTCCAGCGACAGAACTGAACCCTGCTGCGACTTGGAAATAATGGACAACCCCTTTCAACCCCAAGGGCCGGCTTAATCCACCGGCGGGCGCTTCCTCCACTTATCTTTAGGCGGGTAAACCGGGGTCGCAATCCGGCGAACATTCTCGGTGGCGAACCAGTCTTTACATTCCTCCCGCCACTTGAGAAAATGCGGCGCGTTGCGGTGGGCCTCCACTGCGGCTTCATCCTGGTACACCTCATAGAGGTGAATGCGGTTGGGGTCCTCGTTGTCTTGCAGCACGTCAAACCGCAGACAGCCCGGCTCGTCGTTGTTGGAGCCCCGGGCATCGCCCATCATCGACGCCATGAACTCCTCTTTATGATCGGGTTTGATGTTGATGGTAACCACCAGCGCTATCATCTCGTCTCCTTGTTAAAACTGTATTTACAGCTCCGAGTTATCGCTGCATTCGCAGTTCTAGCTTTCGGCCAACGCCTGGGTATCCATTTTACCTACGCCGACAGCCAGCGACATTATAGCTAGAGCCAGCCGG
>JADFQT010000001.1 GCA_022561675.1 Chloroflexota bacterium | reverse complement strand
AGCAGCCGGACATCCTCGAAGAGCCCAACCCCGCCATACTTGACGTCAATCAGCGTATCAAGGGCAATGAGAGCACCCGTAGTTGGTTGGACCGGAAAACATTAAGCGGAAGGTGATAACCAGATGGTAAGACGGAGTACCAAGCGTGAACTGAACCCCGAGGACTTCATTGAAGAAAATGAAGAGCCGGGAGAGCAACCCAATCTGCTGGGAATCATTACCCGCGTGGAGGATGAGGAGGAAGGAGACGGTCTGGTCAAGTCCAGCCCCATGGGCGGCGCACCCGCCGATGCGGAGGTAGATACGCCGGAAGACCAGTGGGACGATGCCTCTGGGGATTCCGATTCGGAAAAACCCACGGAAGAAGGTCCCGCCGACACCGACATAGAGAACGAAGAAGCCGAGTGGGAAGCCGAGACGGAAACCCTGGAGGTGCTGGACGATCCGGTACGAATGTATCTCCGGGAAATCGGTCGGGTGCGGCTGCTTACATCCAAGGATGAGCGGGTGCTGGCGCGCAAGCTGGAGGGTGAAAAGCATCTGATCGCCCTGGAAAAGGAGCTTACCGAACAGGAGGGTCGGCCGCCCCGGCCTTGGGAATGTACCGCCGCTCTGCTCCGCCGCTTTGTCAACGCCGCTCCCCTGGTAGTCGCGCTGTCCCAATATCTGGAATTGCCCGAAGCCCCAACCCTGTCTCAAATTATAGAGAACCCCACCCTTCGGGACGCCATCGACGCCGAGATATCTCTGGAGCTTTTGGCCCAGGTGGCGGGAACCTTGGTGGAGTCGGAAGAGGAGACCCGCCCCAAGATCGTCAACCTTTCCTTATTCTCCTGGATCCTTCCTACCGAGGCCCTGGACATCACCGGGGACTGTACCATATCTCAGCTAGATGCTGTCTTAAACGAGACGGGCACCTACTCCCGCCTGTCGGAGTTGGACCCGCTGTTCCGGAGGAGTTTTGGTCGAATACGAGCGGAAGGTGCCCGCTCCCAAACCCATCTGACCGAAGCCAACCTCCGACTCGTGGTGAGCGTAGCCAAGAAGTACATTGGGCGCGGCATGGCCTTGCTGGATATGATTCAGGAGGGAAACATCGGCCTGATTCGGGCCGTGGAAAAGTTCGATTATCGCAAGGGCTATAAATTTAGCACCTACGCGACCTGGTGGATCAGGCAGGCGATAACCCGGGCCATCGCGGATCAGGCCAGGACCATCCGGATACCGGTCCACATGGTGGAAACCATCAACAAGCTGATGCGCCAGCATCGTCGCCTTTTGCAAGAGTACGGCCGGGAGCCCACGCCGGAAGAGATTGGTCAAGCCATGGAAATTGGGCCGGAGAAGGTGGAAGAGATCCTGAAAATCTCCCAGGAACCCGTTTCATTGGAAACCCCTATTGGCGAGGAGGAGGACTCCCATTTGGGCGACTTCATTGAGGATCGCAACGCGACGGCGCCGGCCGATGCCGCCTCCTTCCAGTTGCTGAAGGAGCAGGTTGAGGAAGTGCTCGGTACCCTGAGCGACCGGGAGGGCCGGGTTCTCCAACTGCGATTCGGATTGGAAGACGGCCGCAGCCGGACCTTGGAAGAGGTGGGAAGGGAGTTCGGCGTGACCCGGGAGCGGATCCGTCAGATCGAAGCCAAGGCGCTGCGCAAGCTGCGACATCCGACCCGCTCCCGCAAGCTGCGGGATTTCCTGGAATAGGTCAAAAAGGTTGCGCGAGAATCAGCCGTTCATGCTAAAAATTTATCTCTAACCGGCCCATGTCAATTCAAAGGGCTCGGGGTGACCCTTTGAGATAGTTACCAAGCCTGTGGAGGGATGAGACTGGCTCGATTCGCAAGTTTAGAGATGGCTACTCAAGTTAGCTCCCTACGGAATGGGCGCAAACACTAAGAGAGGCAAAGTGGAGCTTAGCAAGCCTGGATTTGCCTTTAAATGGCGAAATTCCCGGTGATATACTCGGCGTGATTGATGATTGGGAGGATGTTTCGTGGAAGACTGGGCGTTGCCAAAGTGTCAAAGTTGCGATGTGGGGCAGCTGGTTCCCCTATCGGATTACGGTGGACAGGGCGCATCGGTTCACTACAAGGCCTGGGTCTGTATTAACCCAACTTGTGGCTTTAACATAAAGATTCGTAACGGCGATATTTACCTGAACGAACCGATTACTCCGGGCGCAATGAACGTCCCTAGACCCCGTTAGTTCCCCCAGGTATCTCCTTCCGGACCTAGCTCCTCTAAAGGCGGATGAATTCCCGAAAGGGTTGGGTGGTTGAAACGGGTAGGGTGGGATTCAGGAATTTTGCGGTCCGACAATTCGCCGACAACTCCGGGACCGAGCTGCTACCTCCCGATCCATAAAGGCGGTGCCATGCAGGCCGGTTACGATTATCTCTTAGCGCCGGGGCGCCTGAAGCGCGGGCTTTCCCGCTATATTGGACTCGCCCTCTCTCTGGTTGGCGTGCTGCTGCTGGTCGGCGGCGGCGGCTACTATCTCTACGCCACCATTGCCCGGTCCCAGCTGGACCAAATGAATGTCAGCCTGCCCAGCGCAGTAAGTGTCGCCCCGGACCCCGTCCCGGACAAACCCTCCAAGGTGACCGACATCCCAGCTCCACCCGAGATTGTCCCGCCTCCCGGCATACCCGAGTCGGCCATCGCCGGGCAGACGGTAACCCACGGTGAGTCGCCCCTTATAGATGTCTGGAGCGATCCATTATCTTACGAGCCTTTGGACTATCGCCGGGAAGTTCTTTTGCGGGGATTCACGCCCATTGAGCTCGGCCAGGCAGCGCCGCTAGGCAGTCTGCCCGCCGCGACGCGGCTGATCTTACCGGAAATTGGTGTCGATTCCAGCGTAACGGAACTGGCAATTCGGGACCTGGGAGACAGCCGGGGCTATGAAACGCCGGTCAACACGGTGGGGCATATCCCGGAAGTGGCCAATCCTGGAGAGGCGGGCAGCTCCTGGTTTTTCGCTCACCTGGAAAGCCCAATCGTTGGCGAAGGGTCGGTCTTTTATAACTTGACCCGCATTCCCGACATGCTCAAAAACGGGCAGGAGGTCTTCGTCATAGCCGAAACCGGCCCGCGCCAATACCTGTACCGCATCACTTCCACTGAGGTCTTGCAGCAAGATGAAATGCGGTTATACAACACCGGCTGGGCCTCGATCCACCTGGTTTCCTGCGTACCTCGGTTGGTCTACGACTACCGGCTGGTAGTTACCGGCGAGCTGGTGGGGGTCAAGTAGTAGAAACTAGCGGGTGACTTTTCTAGAGACTCTCAGTAGACCCGGCGGCGGAATATTAACGCTGGCAATCCAGGGCTGAGGACTGTTCAAGAGGCCGACACCTCCCGAATGGGTTCGACGCGGAGTTTCCTCAGGCGCCTGCCCAGGACGGAAATCACCTCGATACTGAGGTGGTCCACAGTAATTTTGTCCCCTACCTGAGGCATCCTTCCCAGAGTCCGGTAAACGTAGCCGCCCACGGTGTCAAAATCTGAGTCGTGCAACTTAGCACCAAATAGCTCCTCTAAATCCTCGGTGGTCACCCCGGCGTCGATGATTGCGGCGCCGTCGGCCAGCCGGGTGATTGGATCCTCAGACTTGGAGAACTCGTCCTCAATTTCACCCACTATCTCCTCCAGCAGGTCCTCCATCGTAACCAGGCCTTCGGTCCCACCGTATTCGTCCACGACAATGGCGAACTGAAGCGCCTTTTGCTGCATCTCCTGCAAAAGGCCATCCAACCGTTTAGATTCGGGGATGAAAAAGGCCGGGCGGATAACCTCGCTCAAAGCCGCATCCAGCCTTCGCTCCACTAAAAGCGCGAGCAGGTCACGGGAATATACCACGCCAGCAATCTGGTCGATGGTGTCTTCGTATACCGGCAAGCGACTGTGGCCGCTTTCAATGAACTTCTCCGCCACCTGCTCCAAGGGCGTATTCAATTCCACCGCCACCATGTCTAGCCTGGGGACCATAATCTCTCGCGCTGTGGAAACATCCAAACGGAGAATGGACCGCAACATCTCTCGGTCCTTGTCATCCAGATTCACCAACTCCTCTTCCGTTATCACCGGCTCTGCGGCATCGGATAAAGCGGCGAAGCCGGACTGACCGTTTTGGCTCAGTGCGGGGTCGGCAAACAGGTTTTCCGTCGTTCTTATCCTCCAATTCCTCACCAGTATCCGCAACACCGGAGCGGAATACCGGGCGGACCATGTAGGATAGCGGGCTACTAGATAATAAGCCGCCCGATCAAACCCGGATACCAGGACTAAGACGATCACAGCGGTTAGGGTGATGGACCACCAGACGAGGGGTTGCAGAGAGAGAGACAGTAGCAGGCCGGAGAGGGAGAGGGCGATTATGCCGGCGTATCTATAGGGGGAAAGAGCGAGCCCGAAGCGTTGCAAGGTTGACATGCCATTGGCGGGTGCTGCGACACCGCGGACCGCATGCTGTAAGAAAGCCAACAGGCCGTAAAGCAGCAGGGATCCCAGGAAAATTAGCGCGAAAATTAGGGCTAATGGTATATCACTATCACTATCCAATACGGATACCCTCCATTGCCGTGGCTATTGGGTGCGGTCAGGGAGCCTGATGGGGAATTCGGTTCCTACCAACAATTCTAGCAGGCATACCTACAGCAAGTCTAGCCGCCGGGATATCCTTTGTAACCACTGCTCCCGCGCCAGTCGCCGCATTGGCTCCTACTGTCACCGGCGCGACCAGCATGGTGTCGCACCCAATAAAAGCCCCGGCCTCAATCACCGTCGGCAGCTTGTCCCGTCCGTCATAATTACACGTAACCGTGCCGGCTCCAATATTCACACCGGCTCCAATGGTGGCATCTCCCAGGTAGCTGAAATGCCCGCAAACGGCACCGGTGGACAGCCGGCTGTTCTTGATTTCCACGTAGTTTCCCAGGTGCACTCCCGATTCCAGGTAGGCGCCCGGTCGCAAGTGACTGAAGGGCCCGATCTCCACGCCAGCCTCCACCGTCGCCTCTTCCAGCATCGAAGCGGTGATCCGGCACCCATCGCCAACCGCGGAATCCTCGATTACCGAGTTCGGACCTATTTGGCAGTCCTCCCCGATGCTGGTGTGACCCCGCAGGGCGGTGTTGGCCAAAATAATGGAATCTTGACCTACCGTCACGTCACCGCCGATGTATACCGAGGCCGGATCTTGAATTGTTACGCCGGCAAGCATCCACCTCTCTAGAATCCGCCGCCGCTGGATCGCCTCGACTTGGGAAAGCTGCAACCGGTTGTTGACACCCATCGACTCATCTGGGTCTCCGCAGGTCTCGGAGCTAATCGGTTCGCCGGACTCAGCGCCCAGGGCCGCCAAAGATGTAAGGTATTTCTCCCCCTGGCTGTTGGGCTCGATTCGCTTTAGATTTGCCGCTAAAAAGCCGGAGCTAAAGCAGTAAACCCCCACGTTCACCTCAGCTCGCTGGTGATCCGGCGCCTGATGACCCGGCGTCTCATGATCCGGCGGGCCCATCCGGTCGCCAGCCTCCACGATATCTACTATGCGCCCCTGGTTGTCTCTAATCACCCTTCCCAAGTCCTGGCCGGCAGCAGTCTGGGCTGTAAGCAGGGAGAGCGCGGCGGCTTTCTCTAAATGCCGCTGACACAACAAGCGCACCGAGTCCAGAGTCAACAGAGGAACGTCGCCGTTCAGGACCAGGAGTTGTTCGGCCCGTCCGTTCAGCTGTTTCAGCGCCCAGGTCAAAGCGTCTCCGGTGCCTTTCATTTCCGGCTGGGTGGCGTATTCGACGGCGTCGCCCAGGGTTTCGCGGATGCGGGTCCCATTATCCGGGGATACCACCACAACAACTGTTCCAACCCCCAGCTGGCGCAGCAGCTCCACGGGATAGCGGATCAGCTCCTTGCCGCATACCTGGTGTAGAACCTTCGGAATTCGGGACTTCATCCGAACGCCGTGTCCGGCGGCCAGGATAACCCCGGCCCACTGGTGCCCAATGCCTTCTACCATACCGATACCCTCTGCCAGGCCATGTCCAGATGATGGCCCTATGTTTCAGCTCTGGAGCTTTCCCGAATCTTTCAATGACCCCGAGGTTCCCCTGACCGGCCTTGATCGTTTGAAGCAATTATAACAGCGAAGGATTCCGGCGCTTCATACCCAGCGATTGGCGCGCCTTTAAACATCTATCTCGAAACAAGCCGTGTCATTCCGAAAGAGCCCTTCGGCTCGGCTCAGGATAGACTCCGAGACTGAGGCATCCAAATACTAGGCCCGTAAAACCTCAGGAGTCGGTACGGCAGTTACCACATAGCCAATGGCATCAGGACCATCCACGCAAGGACTTTAGACCCCTCGATCCGCTCGGGGTGACATTTTGAGATAGTCACCCACCCTCTCAGGCCGCTCTGAGTCAAACTTCGGAGGTTCAACTTATAGAGTAGGCTTGCGTTGACAACCCTCTGCTGGCGGCGCACAATTGCCTGGGCGCCTAGCTGACGTAATCGAGGCCCGCCGTTAGAGATACCCAGTGAGAATCCCCGCGTCAGTAGCCAGCGGGAAAACCCACCCGGAGGCAGTAACATGGCCGATCTTTCCCAATCCGAGATCCTGGCGCTGGCCAAAGCTGCCGGAGTGAATATCCCCGAGCATCTGCTGACGGAAGTCGGTTACAGCCTCAATGGCCTGCTGGAAACCCTGGAAAACATATCGGTGCCGGACTGGGAGCAGATGGAGCCGCTGCCGATAGTTCTCCCTCACGACGTGGCAGGCTGAAAACCCCGGCTCCCCTCTCCCCTTCCCAAAGGTAGCACAGGACGTTGCTAACACCGGCGCCAGAAAAGGGGTTGGCTGCGACGGAGATGGCGTTTATGAACAAATCGGAAATTCCCTTTTTGCCAGCAACCCAGCTGGCCCGGCTAATTCAGACCAGGGAAGTTTCTCCCGTAGAGGCTACTCAGGCCTACCTGGACCGCATAGAGCAAGTGGACGGCAAGCTCAACTCCTACATCACCGTATGCAACGAAGAAGCCCTGGCGTCGGCCCGACAAGCCGAGGCTGATATCAGCGCCGGGCATTACAAAGGCCCCATGCACGGCATACCTGTGGCTGTAAAGGACCAATTCAACACCAATGGCATCCGCACCACCAATGGCTCCAACGTGCACCGGGATTTTATCCCCGACCACGACGCCACGGTCGTAGCCAACCTGAAACAAGCCGGATCGGTGCTGCTTGGCAAACTGAACATGAGCGAGTTCGCCAGTGGCGACGCCTTTCATCACCCCTACGGCCGTCCCCGCAACCCGTGGGATTTGTCGCGCAATCCGGGCACTTCCAGCAGCGGCTCGGGAGCCGCCACCGCCGCCTGTCTCTGCTCCACGTCGTTGGGGGAGGATACCGGAGGCTCCATTCGGGGCCCGGCCTCTTTCTGCGGATTGGTCGGTATCCGGCCCAGCTGGGGCCGGGTCAGCCGTTATGGAGTATTTGGCGCATCCTGGTCCATGGACACCGTCGGGCCCATCTCCCGCACCACCGCCGACTGCGCCATGACCCTGGGGGCCATTGCCGGATATGATAGCAAGGATCCTTTGACCTGGAACGTACCCGTTCCGGATTATCTCTCGGCCTTAACTAACGATATTGCAGGTCTGAAGGTAGGCGTGGTCACCGAGCGAGTCCATACCGATGTCGTGGAGACTGAAGTGGGTAACGCGGTGGTCAAAGCCATCGCCGTGCTGGGCGAGTTGGGTGCCAGCGTGGAAGAGGTTTCTCTGCCCCTGATTGTCGACTCGGCGGCCATCTCCTCGGCGATTATAGCCTCGGATATAGCCGCGCTGAACCGGGATAATATTTCCACGCGGCTGGACCAATTCGACCACAATAATCAGGTACGTATGCTGATGGGCAGCATTCTCCCGGCGGCGGCGTACCAGAAGGCTACTCGCCTGCGCCAGGCTCTGCGCCAGCAGATCTTGGACGCTCTGGCGCGGGTGGATGTTCTGGTCATGCCCACGTCCTCCATTCCGGCCCCAGTAATACCGGAGCAGGCCGGTATTGGCGGCAAGCAGGAGGTCATCGACGGTTTCGCCGGACGCCGCAGTTTTACCTCTCCCTTCAATCTGGCAAATACCCCGGCCCTGTCCATAAACTGCGGTTTCACTTCCCAGAACCTGCCCATCGGCCTGCAAATCGCGGGCAAACCCTTCGACGAAACCACCATTTTCCGGGTGGCCCACGCCTACGAACAAGCCACCGACTGGCATACCCGCCGGCCTCCAATATAGTGAGTGATGGAAATCCGTATCGATGTCCATACCTTGGAACGAGCTGCGGAACGGGGCACTGACGAATCGGAAATCAGAGACGTTATCAAGACAGGCTTTGCTGTTTCAGCAAGATACGGTCGAATTGGAAGGGGTAAGATATATGATTTTTCTCGGCGGTGGCAGAATAGTTACTTTGAAAAAAAAAGGGTGGAGGTTATATACATCTAGGAAGAAGATGTAATAATCACGGTAACTGTCTACGTCTTTTATGGGAGGTGGGACCGACAAGATGCAGATAATGTATAACTCCAAGACCGACTTGCTTTACCTCCGGCTGGATGATCAGCAGCAACAGGTCATCAACAAGCGCGTCTCCGAGCACGTGGTGCTGGACCTGGGGAAGGATAGCAGGATCGTCGGTATAGAAATCTTGGATGCGTCCCGCAATCTCAATCTGCAGGCACTACTGCCGGTGACCTATAGCCCTTCGGGAGAAGGCTCGGAACAGGGGGAATGACTGAGATGCAACCCTTTGAACTTTCGGCGTCCGAGGCGGCCAGGCAGATAAAGAGCAAGGATCTTTCACCCGTTGACCTGGTGCAATCCCTGCTGGACCGTATCGACTCCCTGGAGCCTGCCCTGAAAGCCTGGGTATACCTGGACCGAGAGGAAGTGCTTACGGAGGCGCGCCGGAAGGAGCAAGAGGTAGGCTCCGGCACTACTGTGGGTCCGCTCCACGGCGTCCCCATCGGACTCAAGGACATCTATTACACCGCCGGTATTCCCACCACCGCCTGCTCCAAACTCTACGCCGACTTTGTGCCCGAATATGACGCCACCACCGTATCTTCTTTGAAGCGGGCCGGGGCCATCATGCTGGGCAAGACCGTTACCACGGAGTTCGCCTGCATGGACCCGTCTCCGGCGATCAACCCCTGGAATCCCGCCCACACCCCCGGCGGCTCCAGCAGCGGCTCGGCCGTGGCCGTGGCGTCCCGCATGTGCCCGGCGGGCATGGGCTCCCAAACCGTCGGCTCGGTGCTGCGCCCGGCCTCGTACAACGGGCTGGTCGGCTTCAAACCCACCTTTGGCCGGGTCAGCCGCTATGGTGTAATACCGGTAAGCTGGACCCTGGATACCATGGGATGGCTGGTACGTACAGTTGAGGACGCGGCGCTCTTGCTACAAGTTATGGCCGGGCCGGATTCGGCGGACCCGGTGGCTTCCCGAACCGAGGTTCCGGATTATCTAAAAGGACTGGAGACACCGGCTGCCCCGCGGATTGGGTTTCTGCGCCGGTTCTTCTACGAGCAGGCCGACCCGGAGACTCAAAAAAATGTGGACCAGGCTCTGCGGCAGCTGAGTCAGGCCGGGGCCCAGGTGGAGGAGCTGCCCATGCCCGACAGCATCGACACCGCAATTGCCGATCAGCTGCTGATAATGTCGGTGGAGGGGGCCGCATTCCATCAACCGATGTACGAAAAGCGGGCCCAGGACTACCAGCCAAAATTGAGGGAGATGCTGGGCAGAGGGCTTGCCGTCGACGCCGCCACCTATTCCCGGGCCAAGGAGCGCCGCCTGCAGTTCGTCACCGATATGGAGCTCCTGGCGGAGAAGGCGGACGTGCTGCTGACTCCTTCCACACCCACTGCGGCGCTGGCCGACCTCTCCAACACCGGGAATACCATGTTTCAGGGCCCGTGGACCTACTGCGGATTGCCCGCGATCACCCTACCCTCCGGGCTGGCGCAATCGGGGCTGCCCCTGGGCATCCAGTTGGCAGCTTCTCCCTTCGACGAGGCCCGGTTGCTGGCGGCCGCCCGCTGGTGCGAAGGAGTCCTGGACTTGCATTTAGCACCGCCGGTATGAAAATGGTTTTCGATCTGGCGAGGTGAGGTCAACAGACCCTCTTAACCCCGAACAGTATTAACTCTGGAGGTATTTCGATCAATGCGCATGATAGTCGATGTCAATTTCCCCATAGAGCCCTTCAACACCCTGGTGAGGAACGGGACGGTTGGGCAGAAAATTCAGCAGATACTGGCGGACATCAAACCGGAGGCGGTCTACTTCTCCGAACGCAACGGCAAGCGGGGAGGGATATTCATTGTGGATATCAGCGAACCATCCCAGGTGCCGGCCATCGCCGAACCTTTCTTTCTTACCTTCGACGCCACCGTGGAGTTCCGCGTCGCGATGACTCCCGAGGACCTGGGAGCCGCCGGCCTGGAAGCCCTGGGCGAGAAGTACGGGTAGCCAGTCGAAGGGCTGTCCCAGTTCTTGGCGGTCTTGGCGGAACTTGACGGTTCTTCCGAGTAGCAGCTAGAAACCTACCTGGTTAGCAGGTTCCTTTATTTGTCATTGCGAGCCCTTCGGCTGCGCTCAGGATAAACTCCGCGAAGCAATCTCGCCTGATCCTCATGAGATTGCTTCGGTCCTGGGCTCTCGCCGGATCTGGATGACAGCGGAAACCAAGAGCCCGCATTTGACGAGCCTGGGGCCTCTCTGCATAGTTGTTGGCCAGGCTGCCATTCCTGCACCGGATATTCGTTAATGCTTTAGCCTCCGGAGGTCTCATCGATGGTGGCATCAGTCAAGAAGCGCCGGCTGGGACGCCCCGTGTCGATCGTCGGCGCGGGTATGTCCCACTTTGGAGCATTTCGCGGCAAGACCAGCCGGGACCTGTTTGTTGAAGCCTTCCAGGACCTGATGGACAACCTGGACCAGGGCATCGACGTCGAGGACATCGAGTGCGGCTACGTGGGCAATTACTCCTCCGAACTGTTTGAAGGGCAGGGACACACCGCGCCCATCATCGCCGACTGGGTGGGCATGACGCCAGCTCCGGTCACCCGAATTGAAAATGCCTGCGCCAGCAGCGGCAGCGCGCTGCGGGAAGGCGTGATGGCCATCGCTTCCGGCATGTACGACGTGGTGCTGGTCGGCGGGGTGGAAAAGATGACCGGCCTGCCGACCGAGGGGGTAACCGATGTGCTGGCCACCGCCGCCGATGTACTGTATGAGGTGCCCGCCGGGCTGACCTTCCCCGGCATTTTTGGGGCTTTGGCCAAGGCCCACATGGACCGGTACGAAACCAACCTGGATCACCTTTTGAAGGTGGGAATCAAGAACCACAATAACGGTGCCCTGAATCCCAAGGCCCAGTTCAACGTGACTATTCGCCAGATAATGGAGCGCCGCCAGGCTCGCGCGGAGCAGAGGGGGGAAACCGTCCCCGATTGGAAGGACGAGCTGGATTTCTTGAATGACCCGGCGTCCAACCCCTGGATCGCCTGGCCGCTTCGACTCTTCGACTGCGCGCCCATAACCGACGGAGCGTCCTGCCTGCTGCTGGTAAGTGCCGACATTGCCCGCAACTTCACCGAAAAGCCGGTGCAAATCGCGGGTATGGGGCAAGCCTCCGGCCGGCCGCTGCACGACGCCGAAGAGCTGACCTCCTTGTCGGCGGCCAAGCATGCGGCGGCGCAGGCCTATCAAATGGCCGGCATTACACCGCAGGATGTCCAGGTGGCGGAGGTCCATGACTGCTTCACCATCGCTGAGATCATCGCCACCGAAGACCTGGGCTTTTTCGAACCGGGCGAGGGACCCCGGGCGGTGGATGAGGGTAGAACCGCGCTGACCGGGGACCGGCCCATCAACACCTCGGGCGGACTTAAATCCAAGGGACATCCGGTTGGCGCCTCCGGCGTTGCGCAGGTGATCGAGGTTTTTCACCAGTTGAGGGGGGAAGCCGACGCCAGGCAGCTGTCCAATCCAAACTTGGAAGTCGGCCTCACCCATAACGTGGGCGGTACCGGCGGCACCTGCGTCGTCACCATTCTGCGGAGAGGTTAGCAGCGGCATGGCTGACGAGCCTCGGGAATTCAATGCCGCCTCCTTCTACACATATCTAAGGGAGGGTAGGCTGATGGGCATCCGCTGCCGGGACTGCGCCCACCTATCCGCCGTGCCGCGGCCCCTTTGCCCGG
This sequence comes from Chloroflexota bacterium, assembly GCA_022561675.1. Taxonomy (GTDB): domain Bacteria; phylum Chloroflexota; class Dehalococcoidia; order Lucifugimonadales; family UBA3495; genus JADFQT01. Next base: position 15,824 of record JADFQT010000001.1, on the reverse strand, counting down.
CTTGTCACAGCCGGAAAGTAGAGTGGCACCAGTTCAGCGGCAAGGGACAGCTGAGCACCTTCACCTGCATTTCCATAGTGCCGGTGGCCATGGGGGAGCAGGGGTACGGCCGGGACAATCCCTACTGCAGCGGCGTGGTCACGCTGGAAGAAGGGCCTCGCATCAGCGCCCGCCTGTTGGGCGTAGACGCCAGCAACCCGCAGAATATTCAGACCGGCATCGCAGTTGTGCTGGAACTGGAAAACCTGGACCAGGACCAACCCACACTGGCCTTTCATCCGGCCTAGCGCGAAAAACCCCTCTAGAGAAATGGAAAACGCCCCGTCCCTTCGGTCCGGGGCGCTGGCATTTTTGCCCGGTCAGTTATTCTCAGACGCTCTAGTCAAAGCCGCGAGTCCCAACCCATCCGGTCTGAGATACATCAATGATCTCCCCGTTGGGGCCGCTGTATTTGACCTCCACATTGGCGTGGGCCTCTCCGCCCATCCCCACACCCAGAGCCTGGTTGATATCGTCCCTGGGGTGGGACCCGGCCTTTTGCAGCTTCTCGGCGATCTCTTCCAGGCTTTCCACCTCGAAACCTATGTGGTGAATGCCGCTGAACCCGGTGCCGTACTCCGGCCCGGTCACCTGGTCATTCTTGAAATCCAAAATCGCCAGGTTGATGTTGCCGTCGCTCAGATAGTACCCGGAGGCATTGGGACTGTCCAGCTTGGCTATCTCCCTCATCCCGAATACTTCCGTGTAAAACTTGGCGGTGGCGTCGGCGTCCTGGGTTGCAATGGCAATGTGTTTAATCTTTGGCATCGGCTCTTCTCCTTCAGCGACCAGTCTTATTGCGGGGCCGCATCTCCTTCCTCGAGGTTCCTGGGACTTCTTGATACTCCTGGGGAGCGGCAGGCTTCAAGATACCATCTTTGGAAGTAGTTCGCCAGCTTGAGCAACCAGCGGCGGGTCCATAGTTTACCAACATAATACCCCAGGATTAAAATAGGCACTTGAATCCCTGGCATTTGCTAGGCGGAAGTTCCCATTCCTAATCCCCATTTCTGGCGGTAGGCCCTTGATTCCATGAGCAGACCATCACTAAAGAAGGAGTACCAGCTGGAGTCCATGGCAGAAGGGGACTGGGAGGACGTTCGTGCCATTTACCTGGTTGGCATCGCCACCGGTCAGGCCACTTTTGAAACCACTGCTCCGGACCGGTCAACTTGGGACCGGAATCACTTTCCATCATGCCGCCTGGTAGCCAGAATGGCAGGGGAGGTCATCGGTTGGGCGGCCCTGAGTCCGGTCTCCCGCCGGGCTGCTTACGCCGGGGTAGCGGAGGTTAGCGTCTACGTGGCGGCAGCCAGCCGGAGTCAAGGTGTAGGAAAGGCGCTTTTGCAGGAATTGATCAGCGCGTCCGAACGTGCCGGAGTCTGGACGTTGCAGTCAAGTATATTTCCAGAAAACTTGGCCAGCCTGGCGATCCACAAAGCATGCGGCTTTAGAGAGTTGGGATTCCGGGAGCGGGTAGCCCAGCTGGAGGGAGTGTGGCGGGACACTTTGCTCTTGGAACGCCGAAGCCGGATAGCAGGGGTCTAGCCGGCTCTGAAGGTTTCAGACCTGCCTCTCAATAGCTGAAACATGCGACTCATGTTAGAATCATTCTGGCAATAGCTGTTTCCCCGATCTGGCCCGCGCCGGCTCAAATCTGGCCGGGTCTGAGGTAAGGGGAAGATTGAGAGACAGGAGCGACAACATGACACTGTCCAGCAAGATGAAATTCGGGGTTTTCATGGCCCCTTTCCACCGGGTGGGTGAAAATCCGACGCTGGCGTTGGAGCGGGACTTGGAGTTGCTCCAGTGGCTGGATGTGTTGGGGTTTGATGAGGCGTATATCGGCGAGCACCACAGCGCCGGATGGGAGACCATCGCCTCTCCTGAGGTTTTCATGGCGACGGCGGCCGAGCGCACCCGCCACATCAGGCTGGGCTCCGGCGTAATCAGCCTGCCCTATCATCACCCTTATATGGTGGCCAACCGCATGGTCTTGTTGGACCATTTGACCCGAGGCCGGGTTATCCTGGGCGTCGGACCCGGAGCCCTGGCCTCCGACGCCCTGATGCTGGGCATCGATCCCGCGCGCCAGCGGGAGATGATGGATGAGTCGCTGGGCATTATCCTGCGCCTCTTCACCGAAACCGAACCTCTCACCTACAAGAGCGACTGGTTTGAGCTGAACGAGGCGGTGCTCCAGCTAAGGCCTTACCAGGAGCCTCACGTTCCAGTGGCCGTGGCCTCGGTCCAGTCGCCTGCGGGGGTAAGCTTGGCGGGCAAGCACGGTGCAGCCGTGCTGTCCATGAGCATTCCCCGGGACACGGTGCGACAGACCAGCCTGAAGGAGCTCTGGTCCATCGCCGAGGAATCGGCGGCCGAGCATGGTAAGACGGTGAGGAGGGAGGATTGGGGTCTGGTGGTTGGGATGCACCTGGCCGAAAGCAAAAAGGAGGCGTATGAGGACATCAGGCTGGGCGGGGGCCGGTTAGTTACCGAATACTTTGGCCAGACCTTGGGGAATGAAATCCCGGACGTTCCCGCCGACCAGATTGTCGACTACATGGTGGAGCATAATCAGTGGATCGTGGGGACCCCCGACGATTGCATCGCGGGAATTGAGCGGCTGCAAGAAATTAGCGGCGGCTTCGGCAGTTTCATGATTCGGGTTGAGGACTGGGCTCCCTTCGAGAAAATCAAGCACAGCTACGAGCTGTTGGCCCGCTACGTGATGCCCCGCTTCCAGGGCACCCTGAAAGGCATAGAGGTTTCCAACCGCTGGGCCGCCGAGCGGAGCGAAGACTTGCAGAGAAACCGGATTAGCGGTTTAAAGACAGCCACCGATGCCTATTATGCTGGCCGGCCTTAACTCTTTTCTCCCTCCGGCAACAGCGGCGGAATAGTCTCATTTCTGCGGCTTTTGCGACTTTGCTTTTGTGCCCTTTTTAATATGAGGGCACGGACGAATCCAGACCCTCTCTTCACCGCCAAGTCATAGATTATTGGCAGGGAACCCCGCTACCAACCCCCGAATCCTCTGTTATCATTAACCAATTGTCCCAATATGTCACCCCGAGCCCTTCGGCATGACGTGGGTCGTTTTGAGATACTTACTAACTAGTGCATCCGGGCTCTTGCGGGGAGACCTGGGCTCCGGACCCGAAAACTTCCCCAGTGATGCGTCCCCTTCGCTTGCCCTAAACTAAATCCAAAGCGACACCCACAGGGGTCGGTATGGCAGTCGATACAGATCCTGCCTTGGCTTTGGTATAGGAACTCCAGTCATTTAATCCTTCTCTTCTAGCCTGAATTACCAATGAGGTGGTCCGCCATGCGAAAGACCAAGATCATCGCCACCATCGGACCGGCATCCCGAGAGCCGGAGGTTCTGGACCAGCTCATAGGCGCCGGCATGGACTGCGCCAGACTGAACTTTTCCCACGGCACTCTGGAGGAGCACGCCGAGGTGATCCATTCGGTACGCCAGCTTTCCGCCAAGCATGGCAAGCGGGTTGCCATTCTTCAGGACTTGGGGGGCATCAAGCTACGCTTGGGGCAGATGGACGAGCAGGTTCAGTTGAACCACGGAGATGAGGTAACACTGGGGCCGGAGGAGCGCTCAACCGGCCCGGGCAGGCTCCCCTTCCCGCAACCGGCCATCCTCAAGAATCTGCGGCCCGGCAATCTGGTGTTCATTGCCGACGGTACCATCTGCCTCGAAGTGATCGAAACTGAAGATTCGGAGGTCAAGACCAGGGTTCGAAACGGCGGCATCGTATCTTCCTACAAAGGAGTGAATCTCCCCGGGGTCAGGATTGACATGCCGATCCTGACTGAGGCTGACAAGGTGGCGCTGCAGTTTGGCCTGGAGCAGGAGGTGGACTGGGTAGCGGTCTCCTTTGTCCGCACCGTGGAAGACATGCGGTCCGCCAAGGCCTACATCAACAACATCGGCAGTAAGGCCCGAATCATGGCCAAGCTGGAGAAAGCCGAGGGATTAGAGAACCTGGACTCCATCTTGCAGGAAGTCGACGCCGTCATGGTGGCCCGGGGAGACCTGGGCGTGGAAATTCCGATGGAACGCGTGCCCGTGGTTCAAAAGGAGATAATCAAGAAAGCCGGAGAGGCGGCCAAGTCCTCATGCATCGCTACCCAAATGCTCCGAACCATGGTGGTTTCTCCCACGCCCACCCGCGCCGAGGTATCGGACATCACCAACGCCGTGTTGGACGGCTGCGATTCCATTCTTCTCTCCGACGAAATCGCGGTAGGGCAGTATCCGGTGGAAGCCGTTAGAGTAGCCGACGTGACCATTCGTGAAGCCGAGAAAATTTACCCCTACTACCAGGAGTTCGGTCGGGGGGATCGTACTCAAGCGATCGCCGCCAGCGCGGGGAGGCTGGTCCGGGAGATGAATTCCAAGCCCATCGTGTTGACCAGCACCGGCCGGGCGGCCTTTGAGGTGTCCCGGTTTCGGCCGGATGCCGATATAATCGTATTCGCCCACGATGAAGCGGTACTGCGACAACTGGCGTTGGCCTGGGGCGTCTACCCGGTTGGGGTTCTTCCGCGGGAGCCGGACATCGCCCGGCTGGTGGGAATGGTGATTGAGGGCGCGCTGAACAGCGGCTTGGTGTCTGAAACCGACGTGGTGACCATAGTTCACGGCTTCTTGACCGGAATCAGCGGCACTACCAATACCATCCAGGTGTTGGACTTGCAAGAGTATCTGGCTCGATCCGCCAGGACTTCCCCAGCAGCCGCGCAAACGTGACCGTAAGCCCGGCAGGTTGAGCCAGGCAAACCGGCGCCGATTAGGCAGTTAAATAGGTAGGTGGTGAGTAAATAGGTGGGAAGGAAGCCTATTTAGCCGGCAGCGACCGGGGAAGTTGGGTGTGTCCCATCAGGTAAAGGTCCATCGAGCGGGCGGCCTCCCGGCCCTCGGCGATGGCCCAAACCACCAGCGACTGGCCGCGAGCCATGTCCCCTCCGGCGAAGATGCCCGGGATATTGGTCATGCGGTCTTTATCTATTTTCACGTTGCCCCGGGCATCCAGCTCCACGCCCAGTTGGGTCAGCATTCCTTCGTGCTGAGGGTGCAGGAAACCCATAGCCAGCAACACCAGGTCGGTCTCCACTTCGAATTCGCTGCCGGGCACCTCCTCCATGTTATACCGGCCGTTTTCTCCAGCAGTCCATTCCACCCGCACCGCGTGAAGCCTCTCCACCCGGCCGTTGCTGCCGGAGAAAGACTTGGTGAGGATGTCGTAGTCGCGGATTCCGCCTTCCTCGTGGGCTCCCGATAAGCGAAGAATGTTGGGCCATTGGGGCCAGGGGTTGTCCCGTCCCCGCTCTTTCGGAGGCTCCGGCAGTAACTCATACTGGGAAACCAACTCGGCCCCTTGCCGGTGGGCGGTGCCCAGGCAGTCCGCGCCGGTGTCTCCGCCGCCCAGAATAACGACTCTCTTGCCTTCGGCGGTAATGCGCTGCTCCGGAGCGATAGTTTCTCCCGCCTGTATCCGGTTTTGCTGGGGCAAGTAATCCATCGCCAGGTGTATCCCGGACAACTCCCGACCCGGTACTGGCAAATCCCGAGCGTGGGTGGAACCGCCGGTGAGGCAGACGGCGTCGAACTGGGATCTAAGTTCGTCAACCGAGTAGTTGACTCCGACGTTAATCCCGGTCCTGAAGGTGATGCCCTCCTGAATCATGAGATCCACCCGCCGCCGCACCACGTCCTTGCTCAGCTTGAAGTCGGGGATTCCCAGCATCAGCAGGCCGCCAATATAGTCGTCCCGCTCGAAAACCGTGACCGAGTGACCAGCCCGATTAAGCTGCTGGGCCGCCGCCAAACCCGCCGGCCCGGACCCTACCACCGCGACCTTCTTGTCGGTACGCTGGCTGGGCGGCTCGGCCTTGATCCAGCCCCGTTCGAACCCCCGCTCGGAGATCTCTTTTTCGATATATTCAATGGTAACCGGGTCGGAGTTGATGCTTAGCACGCAGGAGGCTTCGCAAGGAGCCGGGCAAATCCGTCCGGTAAATTCGGGGAAATTGTTGGTGCTCAGCAGTACCTTCAGCGCCTGCTGCCAGTCACCCAGGTAGACCTGATGGTTGAAATCTGGGATTAGGTTTCCCAGGGGGCAGCCCATATGGCAGAAGGGCACGGCACAGTCCATGCAGCGAGCGCCCTGTTCCCTGGCCTGCTTATCGGTCCAGCGGCGGTAAAATTCCCGATAGTCGGCCTTCCTTTCCTGGACCGGCCGGCGTTCCGGGATTACCCGGACAAACTCGATAAACCCGGTGGGCTTAGCCATGCCGGACTTCTTCCAGCTGGTGTTCCTCCCGCCGCTTCCGCTCTTCCAATACCCGCCGATAATCCCGGGGCATGATTTTCTTAAACCTGGGCAGCGCCTGCTGCCAGTTGTCCAGAATTTGTCCCGCCGGGCCGCTGCCGGTGTGCCGGAAATGGTCTTCGATCATGCTGCGCAGGGTGGCGATATCTTCCGGGTCGGTCACCAACTCCAGGTCGGCCAAACCGGGGTTAAAGCGTATTTGGAAGTCGTCGTCCGGGTCGTATACAAAGGCGATGCCACCGCTCATCCCAGCGGCGAAGTTGCGTCCAGTGGGGCCCAGCACCACCACCACGCCGCCGGTCATATATTCGCATCCGTGGTCGCCCACGCTCTCCACCACCGCGCGAGCACCGCTGTTCCGTACGCAGAAGCGCTCGCCGGCCCGACCGTGGATAAACACCTCCCCGCCGGTGGCGCCATACAGCGCCACATTGCCGATGATGATGTTCTCTTCGGGCACAAATCCGGCTTCAGAAGGCGGGCAAACCACCAGCCTGCCACCGGACATGCCCTTGCCCATGTAGTCGTTGGTATCGCCTTCCAGGCGGATATGAATTCCCTTGGCCAAAAATGCGGCGAAGCTCTGCCCGGCCGAGCCGGTGAAGTTGATGTTAATGGTGCCCGGCGGCAGGCCCTCTTCGCCCCATTTCTTGGCGATCTTGCCGCTGAGCATGGCGCCGACGGTGCGGTTAGAGTTGAAGATGGGCAAATCGATGATCACCGGCTTCCGCCGCTCCACCGCATCTTGGGCCAGCGCAATCAGCTGGTGATCCAGGGCCTGCTCCAATCCGTGGTCCTGCATCTGCTGGCAGTAAACTCCCACCTCGTCGGACCGGGGAGCCAGGGAGAGCAACCGGGACAGGTCAATTCCCTTGACCTTCCAGTTAGCGGCGGCCCCAGCGCTTTCGGCCCCAGCGCTTTCCAGGAGGTCAACCCGGCCGATCATTTCGTTTACTGTGCGAAAGCCCAGCTCTGCCATTATCAACCGCAGGTCTTCTGCTACGAAGTTGAAATAGTTGACCAGATGCTCCGGCTCGCCGGCGAAATTCTTCCGCAACTCCGGGTCCTGGGTGGCAATCCCCACCGAGCAAGTGTTCAGGTGACACTTGCGCAGCATTATGCAGCCAGTGACAATCAGGGCCGATGTGGCCATGCCGAACTCTTCAGCGCCGAGCAGGGCGGCGATGGCCACGTCCCGGCCGGTCTTTAGCTGGCCGTCGGTCTGGACCACAATGCGGCTGCGCAGGTCGTTGGCCACCAACACCTGGTGGGTTTCCGCCACCCCCAATTCCCACGGAAGACCCGCGTGCTTGATGGATGATTCGGGGGATGCCCCGGTGCCTCCGTCGTGCCCGCTGATCAGCACCACATCACCGTGACCCTTGGAAACACCGGCGGCGATGGTGCCAACCCCGACTTCTGAGACCAGCTTGACGTGGATCCGTGCCTCTGGATTGACATTCTTCAGGTCGTGAATCAGCTGGGCCAGGTCCTCAATAGAGTAGATGTCGTGGTGCGGCGGCGGCGATATCAGCTCGACCCCCGGCATGGTGCTGCGGATCCAGCCGATATATTCGTCCACCTTGTGCCCAGGAAGCTGCCCACCCTCACCGGGCTTGGAGCCCTGGGCCATTTTTATTTGCAAGTCGGTGGCGTTGACCAGGTAGTTGGGAGTAACCCCGAAGCGCCCTGAGGCCACCTGTTTGACAGCGCTGCTGCGGGAATCACCGTTGGCGTCCGGAGTATACCGATGGTAATCCTCGCCTCCCTCGCCGGTGTTGCTGCGCGCGCCGAGACGGTTCATGGCAATGGCCATGGTCTCGTGGGCCTCCCGGCTGATGGAACCCAGGGAGACAGCGCCGGTGGCAAATCGCTTGGTTATCTCCGAGGCCGGCTCCACCTCCTCCAGCGGAACCGGGTTAGGGCTCATCTTGAACCGAAGCAAACCCCGCAGAGTAGCCATGCGTTCGCCCAAATCATTGGCCTGGCGGGCGAACTCCTGATAGGCCGCCCAGTCATTGCTCTTGGCAGCGTATTGCAGCGAGGCAATAGATTCCGGATTCCACTGGTGCACCTCGCCGTCGCGCCGCCACTGGTAAAAGCTGCCCATCTCCAGGTCCTGTTGGCCGGCTATGCCAGCTTTGGCGAAAGCCGAGCGATGCCGCTGCAGCGCTTCCTCCTCCACTACCTCCAGGCCAATTCCCTCGATGCGGGAGGGGGTCCAGGTGAAGTATTGGTCGACCAGTTCCTGACTTAGTCCGATGGCTTCGAATATTTGTGCGCCCCGGTAGCTCTGCACCGTGGAGATGCCCATCTTGGACATAATCTTGATCAGGCCCTTCTCGTTGGCCCGGATAAAGTTCTCCACCGACCGGTCCGAACTGGCGCTTCGGTCCGAACTGGGGTCGTCGAACTCACCACGTTCCGCCATGTTCCGCACAGTTTGGAGGGCCAAGTAGGGATTGATCGCCCCGGCGCCATACCCGACCAGCAGGGAGAAGTGCTGCACTTCTCTGGGCTCCCCGGATTCCACCACCAGACCCACGCGAGTGCGAGTTCCCTGGCGGATCAGGTGATGATGCACCGCTGAAGTAGCAAGTAGACTGGGTATGGGCGCGTGTCGAGGGTCCACGCCGCGGTCAGAAAGAATGATGATGGCATACCCGTCTTCGATAGCCTGGGAAGCCTCGGCGCAGAGCCGGTCCAGGGCCGCCTTCAGCGGACTTTCACCCGCTTGGGCACCCGCCTGGGCGTCAAAAAGTATTGACAGCGTGGTGGCCCGGAGCCCGGGGCGGTCCAGCTGCCGTATCTGCTCCAACTCCCGGTCATTGATCAAAGGGGAATGGAGGGACAACTGCCGGCAGTGAAGCGGGGTTTCCTCAAACAGGTTCTGCTCGCTGCCAATAAAGGTGGCCTTGGAGGTGACCAACTCCTCGCGAATGGCGTCCAGCGGCGGGTTGGTAACCTGGGCGAACAGCTGCTTGAAGTAGTTGAACAGCAGCTGGTTTTCCTGGGACAGTACGGCCAAGGCGGCGTCGTTTCCCATGGAGCCGATGGCTTCGCTGCCGGTGACCGCCATCGGTGTGGTAAGTATGCGTAGCTCTTCCACCGTGTATCCGAAGGCCCTCTGCTGCTGGGGCAAGGCTTCTTCATCTATTGTCTTGACTGCCGCCGGAACGGGCAGAGACTCCAGCGCAACTTTCTGCTCCTTCAGCCAGGTGGCGTAGGGCTGGCGGCGGGCCAACCCCTGCTTCAGCTCCTCGTCGCCGATGATCCGGCCCTCTTCCATGCTAACCAGGAACATCCGTCCGGGCTGCAGCCGTCCCTTCTCCTTGATCTGAGCCGGAGGTATGTCCAACACCCCGGTCTCCGAGGCCATAATCAGTTTATCGTCGTAGGTTACAGTGTAACGGAAGGGCCGCAGGCCGTTGCGGTCCAGCACGGCGCAGATGGTCTTACCATCGGCGGCCACCATCATCGCCGGACCGTCCCACGGCTCCATCAGGCAGGAATGATACTCGTAGAAGTCCTTTTTCTCCTGAGACATGGTTTCATGCTGGTCCCATGCCTCGGGGATCATCATCAGCATGGCGTGACCCAGGTCGCGCCCGGTCATCAGCAGCAGCTCCAGGGCGTTGTCGAAGCAGGCCGTGTCGCTGGCCCCCGCGGTCATTACCGGAGCAATCTTGCTCATGTCATCGCCAAACAAAGGCGATGAAAACTGAGCTTCCCGGGCAGTCATCCAGTTGAGATTGCCCCGCAACGTGTTGATCTCGCCGTTGTGCGCCAGGTAGCGATAGGGGTGGGCCAGTTTCCAGTGACCCAGGGTGTTGGTGCTGAATCTGGAGTGCACCAGGGCAAAGGCGCTGACCATGGACTCATCGTTCAAGTCCAGGTAAAACCCGGCTAGCTGATGGGTCATCAGCAGGCCCTTGTAAACTATAGTGTTGCAAGAGAGACTACATATGTAGAAGTAGTCGGCCTCATGCTCGCTGAGACCGCAATCGTCCAGGGAATGTTCGATTACCTTCCGAACGGTGTAGAGCTTGCGTTCCAGCTGCTTCGCATCTTTTACCTGGGAGCCCCAACCAACAAATACCTGGCGGATTTTGGGCTGCACCGCCCTGGAATCACGACCGAGCGCCGCTGGGTCCACCGGAACATCCCGCCAGCCAAGCAACTCCAGGCCCTCTTCGCCAATCACCCGCTCAATCAAGGCTGTCGTTTTCAACCCGGCCTCGGGCTGGGGTGGCAGAAAAACCATCCCTACGCCGTATTCCCCAGGCCCGGGCAGGGTTATTCCCAGATTGGAGCACTCCCTCCGGAGGAATGCGTCGGGCATCTGAATCAGAATACCGGCGCCGTCGCCCGTTTCTGGGTCACAGCCACAGGCCCCGCGATGGCCCAAATTCACCAGCACCTGCAGGGATTCCGTGATGATAGAGTGGGATTGTCCCCCCTTGATGTTGGCCACCATGCCAACACCGCAGCTGTCATGCTCCTGCTCCGGAGAATACAGCCCGTGGAGTGCCAACTCTTTCAACGGGTCTCGAACCATAGGTATGACCCCTATCCCATTGGTAAAGGGAAAGCTATTCCCTTGCCTGGCTAAGTGACAACTGGTCCCGGTGACTATGGAAGACGGCGCCGACACGGACGCCATTCGAGGAGGCTTAGATGATTGTGTAATATATCACAAACCGATCCAGCTAGGGAAGCATTATACACAGAAACCCGCTGACTGAGTACCCCACTGGCCTTGACCGATCAGCCCCAGCTTGTTTTACGCTGTCGATGCTGTCCCTACGACCCCCTACCCTGAGTTTTAGCCTGGGGGTTTAACTGGGCAGTCGGTCCCCGCGACGGGGGGCGGTTTCAGCTCAAGTCACTGCCTTTCCTTGAGCCCCTCCCAACGGCAGGATATAATCTTTGTGTCATGCAGATAAAAGACTTGGGGGAATTCGCGGTTATCGATCTGCTCAAAGAGACAGTTACCGCCCAGAGAAGCGGCCCGGACCATGGCGCGGAGTTCGGTTACCGTCTCCTGGTCGATAACGGTGACGACGCCGCCGCCTGGCGCACGGGCAATGCGACGGAGCTTTTCACCACCGACACAATGGTTGAAGGCGTCCATTTCAACCGGAAAACCACGCCCTGGACCGACCTGGGCTGGAAATCCCTGGCCTCCAACATCAGCGACATCGCCGCCATGGGCGGGCATCCCATGTACGCCCTGGTTACCCTGGGGCTGCCGCCGGAAACCGATGTCGACCACGTTAAAGAGCTGTACGCCGGAATGATGCAGATCAGCAATACCTACGGTGTAGCCATCGTAGGCGGCGACATGGTGCGCTCTCCGGTGGTGTTCATTACCGTCAGCCTCACCGGCGTCCATCCCGACAATCCCATGCTTCGCACCGCTGCCCGCGCCGGAGATGAGATTGGCGTGACCGGGTACGTGGGCTCCTCCGGAGCCGGTCTGCGGCTATTGTTGGAGGATACCCCAGCCCCATCCGCGGCCGCCGAGTACCTGAGCGAGAGCCATCGGCGGCCTCATCCGGCGACGGAGCAAGGGCGTCTGCTGTCGAAGATCGGGGTGGAGACCGCGATGGACATTAGCGACGGTCTGGCCGATGACCTCTCCAAGCTCTGCCAGGCCAGCGGCCTTTCCGCTCGCATCTATGCCGACCGAGTGCCGGTGCACCCGCTGGTGAAACAGACCTTTCCTGACGATTGGCTGGACCTGGCCCTCAACGGAGGAGAGGATTACCAACTCCTGTTCACCGCCCAGTCCCGCCTGATGTCGGAGGTTTTGCCCCAGCTACCGGAAGGGTCCGCCCTAATTGGCGAAATTACCGAAGGCAGAGCCGGCGAGGTGGTCATCGTCGGATCCGATGGTCGAGAAACCGCCGCCGCTCCCGGAGGCTGGGATCACTACCGCTAACCCCATGACTTGCAGCCTGAGAATCCGCACCAACAGTCCGGAGCAAACCCAGGCCGTGGGAAGGTCCATCGGCGAACAGGCCCAAGCCGGCGACATATACCTGTTGACCGGTTCCCTGGGGGCCGGAAAAACCTGCTTAACCCAGGGAATCGCCTGGGGATTGGGGGTTCCCGGCTACGCCCGCAGTCCCACATTCGTCTTGATGACGCGGTACCAGGGGCGTATGGTCCTGCACCACGTGGACCTCTACCGCATAGGCGACTCCGAGGAGGCCTGGGACCTGGGGCTGGAGGAGCAGCTGACCGGAGATGGAGTGTGTGTAGTGGAGTGGGCCGACCGGGCCGCGGAGATATTCCCCCAAGACTGCCTTTGGATCGAGTTGAGCTACGGCGATTCCGTGGATTGCCGCGATATTACCTTGGAAATCTCCGGGGAAAGCTCCGGGGAAAGCCCCGCTCCTCGTTTCAAACCATTGCTGGCCAGCCTGCGAGAGTTAGATTGGGCCCGGGAGGCCAAAACCTAGGTGTTGCTGGCAATTGACACCTCGACCAGACACGCCGGTGTCGCTCTGGCCCAAGATGGCCAGGTGATTTCCAGCCGCAGTTGGTGCTCCCAGGCCAACCACACGGCTGAGCTCATGCCGGCCGTCGCCGAAATTCTTAATTGGCACCGGCTGGCCGCCATGGATTTGACCGGAATCGCCGTCGCCCTGGGGCCCGGTGGTTTCAGCGCCTTGCGAGTGGGAATCAGCGTGGCCAAGGGTCTGGCCCTGGCGTCGGGAAAACCGTTAGTGGGCTTGAGGACGCTGGACCTGGAAGCCCATCCCTACCTGGCATCCGGCGTGCCGGTCTGCGCCCTGCTGGATGTGGGCCGGCAGGAGGTGGCGGCAGCCAGATTTGGGAAGGATGGGCAGCGGCTGGCGGAGGATATTATCGGTCCGCCGTTGGAGCTTTTCAGCGACATAGCCGAGCCAACCATTTTTTGCGGCGAGGGAGTCGCTAAGTGGATGGGGTTGATCCGGGAGCACCTGGGAACTCTGGCGCTGCCGGTAACATCGTCGCCAGCGGCTCGACTCTGGTCGCTGGCCGCCCTGGGCCAGCAGAGAATCGAGCTGGGCGCGGCCGACGATCTGGCGGCGTTGCAACCCCACTATCTTCGGATGCCCTCCATCGGAGGACCCAAGCGGAGGGACCATACCCCCCAGTCATCGTCCAGGTCCAGTCCCTAGGGCTAGGGAAATCGGGGTTAGTCCCCCTCGGGCCCCGATTGAAAAGGGGGATTTAAGGCGAATTGAATCTCCCAAGTTCAGCAATTGACCCAGGGGCTAATAAGTTTTGCCAACCCCCAGAATTAAAGGAGGCGTCAATACAATGGAACAGACCCTTGTCCTGGTGAAACCGGACGGAGTCCAGCGGGGGCTGGTTGGTGAGGTCATCTCTCGCTTGGAGCGCCGCGGCTTGAAGCTGGTGGGCATGAAGCTGCTCCAGATCGACGAGGCCCTGGCCGGCCGGCATTACGCCGAGCACATTGACCGGCCATTTTACCGGGGCCTGGTGGATTTCATCACCTCGTCGCCCACGGTGGCCATGGTTTGGGAGGCCGAAAACGCCGTAATTCTGGCGCGTCAGACCATGGGCGAAACGGACCCCAGCAAATCGCCACCGGGAACTATCCGCGGCGACCTGGGCATAACCATCGGCCGCAATCTGGTGCATGGTTCGGATAGTTCGGAGTCGGCCAAGCGGGAGATTGGTCTGTTTTTCCAACCCCGAGAGGTTTTGGCTTACGAGCGAAACCTAGACCCTTGGATCACAGAATCCTAACCACTTGGGGAGCCCTGGACCAGAGCCGCTCCAGTCCGAAAAACTCCCGCTCCTCGGGCCCGAAAATGTGCACGATCACGTCGCTGAAATCCAGGAGAACCCAGCCTGAAGCGTGAGTCCCTTCCCGATGGAAGCGACGGACCTCGGCCACCTTCAAGCCTTCTGTTATATCCTCTTCCAGGGCCTCGATCTGGCGGGAGGATTCCGCCGACATGATAACAAAATAGTCGGCGAAGGAGGCCACCTGCCTCAGATCAAGCATCACAATGTCCTCAGCCAATTTGTCCGAGGCCACTTCAACCACTAATTGCGCGATTTCCGTTGAGTCCAGCTACCCACCTCCTTAGCTTTACAGCAGCTTAAACCGAGTATAGGCCAGCCGTAGTGGGCGGTCAACAAAAACTCCACACGCCTGAACCAGGCGCGTCTCTGGCGCCATCCCTTCGGTGGATCGGGCCGATGATGATGGAACCGCCTCGCGCCGGGCGGACCGCAAACCCCATGAAACACCAACGTAGACGGCTCGGACTTAAAAAATTGCTGTGCTAGACTTGGATTTAGGCGAAATTTTCGGTAACAGCAAAGTCTTTAACGGCGGGAAATATGAATCGTATCTGTGGGTTGTCTCTGGTTTTTTTCTTAGCGTTAGTCCTGGCTGCCTGTGGTGGCGAGACCGAAATATCTAAGAAGGTGGACCCGGAAAGGCTGATTCCCGAGCAAGCTAACTTCATCGCCAAGGTACAAGTGGGAGATATCCTCCGAGACCTGGAATTGAAGAGTTTCTACAACCGGGCGCCCAAAAGCAGCGACGACCCTCAGAGTTTTGAGGATTTGTTAGACCTGGCGCTGGGGGAAACCGGGGTTGACCTGCAGGAGTTCGAAACCGCCATCATCTTCGGGGACCTGTCTCGGGAGGATGAGTTTGTCGGCGCAATGGCCAAGGGAAGGTTCGAGCAAGCTACGTTATTGGCGGCTCTTGAGAACTCCGGGAAAGTGAAGCTGGTCTCTCAGGTCTACAAGGGACAAGAAATTCACGTCGGCGAAACCGACGATCAGACCTTGGCTCTGGCGTTCCTCAGCGACGAGGTTTTATTGATAGGCACGGTGCCCGCGGTCCACGCCGTAATAGACGTGCAGGTGGGTGACAGCCAGCCGGCCTCCGGCAAAGTGGTCGACAGTCTTGAGGCGCTGGGCGAACCTCTCTTCAAGATGGCGATGGCCGTCCCACCGGACGCCCTGGCGAAACTAGACGAAGAAATGGGTGATGGCGGCTTTGTCCCCATCGCCTTCGAAGCCGTGCGGGATTTGGACCTGGTGACCCTGGTGGTGGACCGACCCGGGGAGGACCTGAAGATTGCAGCCCAGCTGAGTTTCACCAACCCGGACTCGGCGGCGGAAATCGGCAACGCTCTCATCGGCTTTCTGGCCTTGGGTAAGATGGTCATAGCCGATGAACAGACGCAAGAGTTGTTGAAGAAGCTAGAAATTGCGGTGGAAGGCGGGACCATTAACATACGCTTCCAAGCGCCGCTGGCTGACCTTAAGGAGGTTGCCTCTGGATTAGGGAACGGCACGAGTTCCAGTTCCGGCTATTGAGCCGGTTTTTTAACCCAACTCCCATTCTTCGCCCTACACAACAAGAAACCCGGACTGCTTAACCAG
>JADFQT010000106.1 GCA_022561675.1 Chloroflexota bacterium | reverse complement strand
TTATAGCATGGCCCCTTGACCCGAGCCGGGCACAAGATAGGAGTGCGCGTTGGCAGTGCATCTGGGATCGCGCAACGCTGGCGCTGAGCCGCAAAACGGAGCCGAGGACTCCAACCCCAATCTGATCTTGTCGGCCGCCCGTCTTGCACTATATCCGGTCAAAGGGGCCATACAGCTACATCAGGCCAGGAAGTCCGCTAGCGCAATGCTACTCTTTGGGGCTTGACGCAGGTGGGTTCGGATTGTATATTTAACCAAATGGTTAAATATAATCCCTTGGATGCGACCTTCGCTGCACTTTCCGACCCAACGCGCCGTGCCATCTTGGAATGCCTCTCCCAGGAGAATGTTCCGGCTGCCGGCCTGATGGTTACCAGCCTGGCGAAACCCTTCGACATGTCCCTTCCGGCGATCTCCAAGCATTTGAAGGTGCTGGATAAGGCGGGTCTGCTGGTGCGGAAAAGAGACGGCAGAATTCACCGGTGCAGCCTGGACGCCGCTCCCATGTGGGAGGCAGCCCGGTGGATAAGTGAATACCGAAATTATTGGGAAAACCAACTTGGCTCATTGGCCGGATTCTTGGAAACATTTAGTGCCCGGGAGGAGGAATAATGCCCCAGCAATTGGCGACGACTCTGGAGGTACGCCGAACCATCGCGGCCCCACGTGAGTTGGTATTTCGGGCCTGGACCGAGCCGGAAATGCTGATGAAATGGTGGAGAATGGATGGGGGGTGGTCCACTCCCATCGCGGAGGTGGACCTGCGAGTGGGTGGCCGTTATCGACTGGGAATGTTGGAACCGGGCAAAGACGGCCCCTATGTAGTAGGCGGAGTGTATCGTGAAGTGACGCCGCCGGACAAGTTGGTATTCACCTGGGCCTGGGAAGGTCCCAGCTCGGCGGAGGAGACTCTGGTTACAGTGGAATTTCTGGACCTGGGTGGAACAACAGAGGTAGTCCTTACCCACCAGAACTTCGCGGACCAGAACATGCGCGACGAGCACGAGAAGGGCTGGGGCGGGTGTCTGGCCCAGTTGGCCTACCTGGTAGAAGGTGGAATTTAATCGCCGGTAATGACCTGATTGTCACGGTAATACCCAGAGCCGATAGAAAGGAGAAATGATGAAGCCAGAACAGAAAAAAACTCTCGAACTATTCTACACTGCGGCCACTGACCATGACGCGACAACTCTGAGGTCACTGCTGACCGACACCTTCACATTCAAAAGCCCCATTGGCGTCTTCGATAACCCTGACGACTACGTCGCACACTGCATGGGCTTCAATGGGTCAATTAGCGATTCGAGGTCCATTGCGGAAGGCAACCAAGTCGTGCACATGTCCATCTTGCACGCGAAGTTTCCGGACGGAGACGCCCACATCCCCTTGTGCGACGTCTTCACGTTCGATGGCGACCGCATCACGGCTCAAGAACTCTTCACCGACGCCAGCCAATTTCCGCAACCGGAATGAGGCGCCTCGTCGTCTGTGCTCACGCTGGTCTGAGTCTTTTGGCGAGGACGGGGGGAGGTGTTAAGTCTTGGAACGCCGGATCAGCGCTGGCGGGCTGCACGTAATTTGCTCCGAGGGGCGGCGCTGGGTGCGGTTTTTAACTTGGGCTTGGCCCCGGTCAGCTTGGATAAGGGAAACAGGACCAGGCTTCCCAACACATCCAGGATGACCACTATCCCCAAGATACGGAAGAAAGCCTCCCGGTTGTCTGGGTGGATGGGACCCCAGATGCCGTTTAGCAAGACGAACGCCACGGCCAGGACTGCCGCCATGGTGGCCAGCCAGCAGGCGCGAACCAGCAGGTTGGCGGGGCGGAAGGCGCTGAGTAGGGATAGGTGCCCCAGAGAGAAGGCCACCAGGCTCAGGGTGGCTATCAGCTGCCAGACCTGGTCATCCTCGCCGATCAGCTCCCAGATGCTCAGGGTGACCACCACCAGCCCCACCACCGAGGCGGCGGCGCCCAGCGGCTGGAGGGGCCACAACCACCAGCTGCTGTCGCGGGCCACACTGGCCCAAGCGGTCAGACTGAATCCGGCCATCGCCAAGGTTGTCAGGAGCAGCTTGCTCTGGGTCTCTCCCAGATCGCCAAAGAGGAATATCGCTATCCCCATGCCGGCGCTGAGGATAAGCGAGGCCAGGGTGGTAACCAGAAAAGTCCTTTTTAAATCCACTTTTGCACCGTCAACCCGGTATAGCTGGATATCAAGTGGCTCGGTACTGAAAAGCCTACTCCGACGGGCGCGCCGAAGAAAGGCTCTCAACTGCCTGTTGAGCCTATTTTGTGGCGGAGGCTCCCGGCGTGGTAAGCTGCCGGAGTCATGATGCCTGAAGATAAGTATTGTGCCGGCTGCGGAATCCCTTTGGAGCTGCGAAGTCTGGAGGGGAGAGTCCGGCCGGTGTGCCCTCAATGCGGACGGGTGGTGTACTACGACCCCAAGGTGGCGGCTACGGCCGTAGTGGAGCGAGCCGGGTTGGTGTTGATGCTGCGCCGGGCGGTGGAAACCGGCTACGGTCTTTGGAGCTTACCCGGCGGATACGTCGACCGGGGCGAAGTCGTGGAGGCGGCGGCGGCCCGGGAGGTGCTGGAAGAGACCGGACTCCAGGTGCAAATAGGTGGACTGGTTGGGTTATTTTCGGAAGAGGGGCATCCAGTGGTGGTGGCCGCCTACGCGGCAGTAGAAACGGGGGGCAAGTTGGAAGCCGGTCTGGAAGCCTTGGAGTTGGGGTTTTACCCTCTGGATGGTCTGCCAACGCTGGCATTTCCCAGGGACAGATTGATCCTGACTCGCTGGCGGACAATGACAATGATGGACGGCTCGTAAGCATCCAACCGGCTCGGCCCCATGCCGAAACAGCTTCGGCGAGAACCTGGCGGGTTAGGAGTTTGCAGTTTTCGCGATTTCAGTCCCGGCCCTCCACTCCCTTTACGGAATAGGTGGGCAGGTTATGTCAACCGCCCGAACCCTTCTTGCTGATGGGGAATGGGAGAAATCACTGTTCATGGTTCGACTAGCTTTCAAGTAACTGCTCCAGTTACTGTCCGATGTCCGGTCCGCTTTTGCGGCCAAAACGCTGCTCACCACGACCGGAAAGGGACCCGTTCGCCCTGAGCCAGTCGAAGGACGATTACTAGGTTCCGGCTCGGAATGACAACGTCATCCATGCTAAGGTGCATTCTCGAGAGCCGAGATATAAATACCCTGGTCAGCCTTGCAAAAGGGGGAGAACCAGGGTCCTATGCCATGCTCTTCAGAAACGTAATCTGCCATTACAAAACCCGAGGACCTTTACGAAAGCCGAGGTCCTCTTTTATGACAGCAGGGTGATGGACTTCTACACTGGCCTCAGCCGGCTGACCCACTCGGCGCTGAACCTGGTCCTCCCCCTCCATTGTCTGGGGTGCCAGGCGAATGGGCAACTTCTCTGTTCAACTTGCAAAGAAGCCCTACCACCATTAAACCCGCCCTTCTGCCGGATTTGCGCCGATCCCCGGCTTGACGGCCGCACGGGCGCTTGTGGCCGATGCCGGGCTGGAGCCTTGGCCGTGGATGGTATTCGAGCCCCTCTGCTAATGGAGGGCTTAATTCAAGACGCCATCCACCACCTGAAGTATCGAAACCTGCGAGCTCTGGCGCCCGAACTGGCGGGGATTCTGTCCAGATACCTCCAGGCTCATCCCCTTCCAGGGGATTCCCTGGTACCGGTCCCGCTGCATCCAAGGCGGCTCCGTCGCCGGGGTTACAATCAGGCGCTGCTCCTGGCCAGGGAGCTGGGCAAGCTAAGCGGGCTGGAAGTAAATGATGGTCTGCTGAAGCGTATCAAAGATACCCCACCACAGGCAGAGGCAAGCAGCCTGGAGCAGCGCCGGCAGAATATGGCCGATAGCTTCGACTGCCGGAGCGATGCCGCCGGAGCCAAGATCATCTTGATTGATGATGTAGCCACTACGGGCAGCACTCTTTCGGCATGCGCTGAAGCGTTGAAACGAGCCGGGGCGAGTTCAGTTTGGGGTTTGACCTTGGCCCGGCAGGTCTAGCCTGGCGCTGGGGTAGGCGTCCGGGTCCCAGTAGGTGTCTAAATAGCTGGTTTCTCCCCCTTGGCAAGGGGAGAGTAACAGGTGGTGTTGTGACCCCTCCTAACCTCCCCTTAAAAAGGGGAAGTACATTTTAACAGCTTTCTAGGGACGGACCCAGGTCTCCGACCAGGCCAGGCAGGCCGCGCTGCTCTGCTTTTCGCCCCGCTTTTCCAAAAAGACCTTTCCCTCGGCCACCAGGCCGTTAAAGGTCACCTGGGCCTGGCGGGCTGGTACGAAACAGCTGTAGACCCCGTGGGGTCTGGTCGGGTTGGATCCAGCCTCCACCCGCAAGACAAAGGGCTCCAGAAAGTCATGCCAGGTAAGGGCAATGCTATCCTCTTCGCTCTCCACCTTTTCGGTCCAAAAAGAGCGGCCATCGCCGGATTTGGTAAACTCCGCGTCGATCACCGGCAGGTTGAGATCTGCGAACTCGGGAAATAACATGCTCTCAATTTCCCCCTGCAGCCAGCGGGTTAAGGCGATATTGTCGGAGTAAACCAGGACTTCATTGCCAACCACATCACTCTTCAGAAACAGAACATGGCCCGGACCCGCAGGCGAGAGCAGCACCCGCCAGTGGCTGACGCGAGTGAGTTGTGGGTCGCCCTCCTCATGGGCAAGCCGGATAAAAGAGTTTTCGCCGGTCACAAGCACTCGGTTGGGGTCTACTGGGCTGGTAGTCATGGTTACACCATCCTGGTCTACTGAATTGCCGGGCCAGAAAACAGGACCGGGACGCGGAAACCCGCGCCCCGGTCCGAGGCTTACTCTGGGGATTTACCTGGAGACCTGACGGAGGTCTTTACCCTTTGGCCGGGAACCAGTCCTGCTTCCAGGGGTAGTCTCCACCGGCTGGATCATAAGCGGGCTCGCCCCGTTCCAGCCGTTCCCGATAGGGACTGGTGATGGGCTGCTGATAGGGGTAGATGCCGCCCTCGTACTGTTCCGGGCCCTTTTTGAAGTGGGTAGCCGAGTCCAGAGTCTCCACGAAAGGCATGTCGATGTCGTAAAGCTTCTCCACCTTCTTGGGGCGCGGCCCAGCCTTGGAAACATGACCGTACAGCTCGCGACCGATGATGCTTTCGGCCATCCAGACGCAGTCGACCAATTTGTCGATGTCGACGCCGGTCTCTACACCCATGTCTTCCATCATATGGAGCAGGTCCTCGCTGGGCGCCATGCCGGTGGCACGACCGTTGCCGCAGTAGGGGCAGCCGCCGAATCCGCCGATAGTGCCGTCCAAGTCCAGGGTATCCTCCGGACCCAGCGTCCGCATGGCCGCGTAGGCCGAGGCGATGGCCATGTTGCGTCCGTTGTGCAGGTGCAACCGGAAGTGGTTAATCTCCGGCCACTTCTCCTTAACCCGGTAGACGCTCTCTTCCACCTTGGCCGGAGTGCAGTGGCTCATGGGGTCGCCCATGGAGCAGCTGACCACGCTGATTCCCACCTCGTCCCACATGCTGTGCTCTTTTTCCAGCAGGGTCATCAGGCTGTCCACCGGAAACTCACCCAGGAAGTTGGAGCCCCAGCTGGCGTTGCAGCCGATGCCGACCTCTTGAACGTTTAGCTCCTGCGCCTGGGCAACTATTTGCGGCCAGCGTTCCATCTCCTGCATCTGAGTCCGGTTGGTGTTGCGACGCACAAACACATCGCACATATGGCAGGTCAGCCGGGGATAACGGTCTCGTTCAATGGTCAGGGGCGGGGAATAAGCCCTGGCTCGCTCCACTCCCCGGGAGTTGAGGGCCAGCGCGGTGTAGGTGACCCCGGGCTTGGGATTAAATTTGGTGACGATCTCGTCAATCCGCTCCATTTGCGGGGTCCATTTGGGGCTAACGAAAGACCCGATCACGATTTGCTGTAATCCAGTCTCAGAGAGGGCATCCAGCAAGCTGACCTTGTCATCGACGCTGATGCTGGCGTCCTCGATTTGCATGCCCTCCCGCATGCCCTCTTCTTTATAGTTTACTTTGGGCCACCGGTACATAGCTTCCTCCTTTGCGTTAAGGATTAATGACATTGGGGAATTGGGACTAGATGGTCCTGGGCCTCAGCGTACCTATTTAGACAAAGCTAATGTGGGATCTACCTGGCCGGTCATACCGAACCCTGCCGTTTTCACTTTGGCGCCAGTTTAGGCGGCGCTGGTGGAACGCCGATTGCCTGCTGGGATTGTAGGGTGCCACTGATTGGGTTGTCAAGAATTCCTAAGCACGATCCAGCGCCGAGCAGCAAAGGACAGGTCGTCTATTCTTGCCCACCAGATCAGAACCGGTAACCTGTTATGCGGCAGCAGTTCGCCGGCCAATTTCGTACGATAATTGGTAAAAGTGTATCGATTCGACCCGTGGGGCCTGCCTCCGCTTGCCACCAGGAGTAGATAGGGCTAACATGGGGGCAACTATTTCGCCAACTATTTCGTGGATTGTGGGTAACGGATTGCAAGGAACCCTGGGGAGGCTCCTGTGCCTGATGAAGTAATCAACGGATACCTGATGCACTACGAGACTTACGGTCAGGGTCCGACGCTGGTAATGATCCACGGGGGTCTGGGCGGCGGGGAAGGGTCGGCGGCCATGGTCGAGCACCATGCCTCGATATTGGCCCGTCACTTCCGCGTAATATTCTACGACCGCCGGGGCGCTGGCAAATCTGAATCCCCGGCGGGAGGGTATTCCTTGGAGGGATACGCCGAGGACCTCCATTCTCTGCTGTTACAGCTTAACGTGGCCCAAGCCCATATCCTGGGTTCCTCCGCCGGCGGCCCCATAGCCATGCAGTTTGCCCTTGACCACCCAGAGATGACGGAGACCCTAATACTGATAAACACCATGTCCTACTGCCAGGAGGCCGAGCGGGCGGTGCGGCAGCAGGAGCTGGAGCAAATTCTGGTATGCCAAGCCTCCTTCGGCGATACCGCTGCCGCAGCCGATGCCCTGGAAAAGAGCTGGCCCGGATTGAGCCGAAGGGAGCCCGTCAAGTTTCAAGCTCTATTGGAAACCAGCCAGGAACGGATAGATGCCATCGCCCAAACCATTCAGAGCTACCTGGACATCGGTAACTCGCTGGAATTCCGCCTGGCGGAGCTGACTATGCCAACATTGATAGTGCATGGGGACGCGGACTCCCGAATACCGCTCCCCTGCGGACGCCAGCTTCAGAACTCGATCCCCAGTGCCGAGTTGTATATTATTCCTGGAGCCGAGCACGGTTTGCTTTCCAACGAACCCAGAGCGGTCCGGAATCTAATTTTTCAATTTTTAGAGCGTTTTGCCCCGGTCAGCAGCTCCGCGACCGGTTCGCGGCCCTGCTGAACGCTCACGGGGTGCGCCTCCTGGTGGACGTCAGGACCAACCCCTCCAGCCGGCACGCTCCCTTCGCCAACAGGCGCAGGCTCCCGGCTCTGCTGGAAGGGGCCGGCATCGACTACGTGCACATGGGAGACGCCCTGGGCGGCAGGCCCCACGACCCGTCCTGCTACGGCCCAGACGGCCGGCCCGAACCATCGTCCGCAGCAACGGCGACGGACGGTAGCGATCTACCCCCAAATCACGGTGCAGCACTTCCATGATCAGCAAACATACGTCCAGACCGATCAGGTCCGCCAGCGCCAGCGGGCCCATCGGATGGTTGCAGCCCAGCTTCAAGACCGAGTCGATCGTCTCCGCGTCCGCGACCCCGTCGCTGAGGCAGTCGATCGCCTCGTTGATCAGCGGCATCAATACGCGATTGCTGACGAAGCCGGGATGATCCTTGACGCGCAACGGCGTCTTGCCGAGATCGGTCGCCAGAGCGAGTGTCGCCGCAACGACCGCTTCATCGGTCTGCAAACCGACCACCACCTCGACCAGCTTCATCAACGGCGCCGGGTTGAAAAAGTGCATGCCGACGAACTGCGCGGGCCGGCCGCTGGCCGCCGCCAGCTCGCTGATCGAGATACTGCTCGTATTACTAGCGAAGACAACATCCTCCGCCGCCGACTGGTTCAACGCCGCGAACAGCTCGTTCTTGGCGCGCGGGTCCTCGATGATCGCCTCGATCACCAGATCGACGCCGCCCGCATCGCTCAGCGTGCTCGCCTTGAGATTCTTCTTGGTCTCATCCGCCTCGCCGGCCGTCAGCTTTCCCTTGCCGACCGCCTTGTCGAGAAACGCGCCGATGCGTCCGAGCGCCTTGTCCACCGCGCCCGGCATCGAGTCCGAAAGGAGAACCGTCCGCCCGCTTTGCGCAAAGACTTGAGCGATCCCGGCCCCCATCGCCCCCGAACCGATCAC
>JADFQT010000105.1 GCA_022561675.1 Chloroflexota bacterium | reverse complement strand
ACGCTTGATGGATTGGCGTGCGGCCTTCTTTGCTGGCAATTCGTTCCTCCTGGATCGCCTATCCCGGTGCAGCCCCGGCATAGCCAGGCCGCGCTGGGACTAAAAAGCTTACATTCGATTTAAATCCGCCAGCCTGAAGCCAGCGGGAGACCCGGACATTATAAACCCACCCGGGCAACTTTCCAATGAGACACCCAAATTCTTACTGGAATTATCGGTTGCGTGAGCGCCAAACAACACTCGAAGTCAGACTCCGGGCAACATCTTTGACCGAACGGTCACGGTGGAAAGACGCCT
The DNA here is from genome assembly GCA_022561675.1 of Chloroflexota bacterium. Classification (GTDB taxonomy): domain Bacteria; phylum Chloroflexota; class Dehalococcoidia; order Lucifugimonadales; family UBA3495; genus JADFQT01. Next base: position 8,102 of record JADFQT010000105.1, on the reverse strand, counting down.
TGATGCACCGGCTAACGGGCGATAGTTCCAGCTGGAAACCTAGGCAATAAGCTATATGTCGAGGTTTTTCACACTACGGGCGTGGGCGGCGATAAAACTCCTGCGAGGAGCCACCACATCTCCCATAAGCGCGGTGAACACGTCGTCCGTTTCCACGGGGTCTCCGATTCCGACCAACAGCATCTGCCTGGATTCGGGGTCCATGGTGGTTTCCCACAGCTGGTCCGGGTTCATCTCTCCCAGACCCTTATAGCGCTGGACCTGCACGTTGCGGCGCCCGCTGGTGGCCTCCAGTAGCTGGTCCTTGGCCTCTTCGGTATAAGCGTATTGGATGTCCCGGCCGGACTGCACCCGATAGAGAGGGGGCTGGGCGATGTAGAGGTAACCTTCGTCAATGAGAGCCTGCATGCGGCGATAGAAGAAGGTGAGGACCAGGGTTCGGATGTGGGAGCCGTCTACATCGGCGTCGGTCATGATTATTATCTTGTGGTAGCGCACCTTGGAAGCGTCGAATTCATCCCCTTCGCCCGCCCCCAAAGCCGCGATCATGGAGCGTATCTCATCGTGACCCAGGATTTTGTCCGGTTGCTGGAGCACCCGCTCCACATTTAGGATTTTACCCTTCAAGGGGAGAATCGCCTGGAAATGGCGGTCCCGGCCCATTTTGGCCGAACCGCCGGCGGACTCGCCCTCAACAATATAAAGCTCGGATTTGGCCGGGTCCCGTTCGGCGCAGTCGGCCAGCTTGCCGGGCAGCGAGGAACCGTCCAGGGCATTCTTGCGAATAACCAGCTCCCGGGCTCGCTTGGCGGCTTCCCTGGCTCGCTGGGAGGTCAGGCACTTTTCCACCACGCGTTTGCTATCGGCCGGGTGGCTCTCCAGGTACCTACTGAGACCCTCGGCGACAACGGACTCGACCACGCTACGGACCTCAGCGTTGCCCAGTTTGGTTTTGGTCTGCCCCTCAAACTGAGGATTGGTCAGCTTTACACTGATCACCGCGGCCAGCCCTTCTCGTACGTCTTCGCCGGTCAGGTTAGGCTGGTCGTCTTTGATGAACCCCTGCTTGCGGGTGTAGTCGTTAATCACCCGGGTGAGGGCCGCGCGAAAACCCGTCAGATGGGTGCCGCCTTCCTGGGTGTTGATGCAGTTGGCGAAGGAGTACACATTTTCGCTGAAGCTGTCGTTGTACTGAATCGCCACTTCCACGGCGGTATCATCCATCGTCTTCTCGTAGTAAAAGGGCAGTTTTTGCATCACCCGCCGGTTCTTGTTCACGTTGCGGACCAGGTTGGCGATACCTCCATCGAAATAGTAGGTACGCTCAATGTCTCCCTTTCGCTGGTCCTCGTGCCACAGGCTGATGAAGTCAATCCGCAGACCCTTGTTAAGATAGGCGATTTCCTTGAAATGGCTTATCAGCATCTCGAAATCGTACTCGATGATCGGAAAGATCTCCGGGTCCGGCTGAAAAGTGATTGTGGTGCCGTGCTCCCTGGTCCTGTTTTCCCGCTTGAGGTCGCTAATGGGCTTCCCCTGAACGTATTCCTGAAAGTACCGCCAGCCGTCGCGCTGGACCTCCGCCTTGAGGTGGGCCGAAAGCGCGTTGACCACCGAGCCGCCTACCCCGTGCAGACCGCCGGTTACCTTGTAAGCGCCGCCACCGAACTTGCCGCCGGCGTGCAGGGTGGTCATTACGGTTTCCAGGCCCGATTTGCCGGTGGAAGGATGAATGTCCACCGGAATGCCGCGACCGTCGTCAGCGACCGTGATCAGCCCGTCAAGGGTGATAACGATCTCCACCTTGGTGCAAAATCCGGCCATGGCCTCGTCTACGGAATTGTCCAGCACTTCGAAGATCAAATGGTGGAGGCCCCGCTGGTCGGTGCTACCGATGTACATGCCGGGGCGAACTCTGACCGCCTCCAGGCCCTCTAGCACCTGAATGTCTTTCGAAGTGTAGTCTCCTGCCGATTGCTGCATAAACCGTCCTGTGGGACCCAGGGTGAAACCTGAGATTTGCTGAGATTGAGAGAAAATAGGGTCCAAAATTGTTGTTGGAAAGGGATGTTTTAAATCCCGCCATTCGTTATCTATTATACCAGATTCGTAGCTGTTTTGCTGGAAATGGGTGTCATTTCCGCAACATCTTTAATGATTTCAGTAAGTGATTCCTGGCAGGTCTTGGTTTTAGGCTTTCGTCTCAGGTAGCGGCCGAGGGTGCCGCCCAGAGCAGCCCATCTCAGGGCAGAGGTTGCCCAGAGGAAATTCGCAGGCCGACGCCCGAGGCTTCGCTCAATCTGGTAATAGTAGCGGCACCATTCTGGGCCCGGATCACCGTTGAATCAGCAACGCTGATCCAGCCCATGGGGAGGGAGTTCAGCTCGATTATTCCGGCCGATCATTAAGAAATTACCTCAAAACGACCCTTGTCATTCCGAAGGAGCCCTTTGACTTGGCTCAGGATAAGCTCAGCGACTGAGGAATCTAAATCCTGGGCTCGTACTACCTGATGAGCCAGTACGCCAGTTAGACCATCGCCAATGGCGTCAGGGTCATGTTTCCAGGGACTTTAGACCCCTCGCTTCGCTCGGGGTGACATTTTGAGACAATCACTCCGGGAATATGCGGCGGTAAACACCGGGAGAGCCGGCGGCGTGGGTCATTTGAGGGTTAATGTTGTCGGTCCAATCCGGAGTTTCAGTGACCCGCACCCTCTCCCATTCCGGGCTTTCGGCCACCTCAGGAGATTCGCACTCGTGGACGGTCATGTATTTGGGCTCCCCGAGTACAGCGGCAAACCGGCGGGCCCGGATGTACCCGGGAATGGAGCGGTAAAGGGGCAAGCGCTCCTGGTTGTAGAGCTCATTGAAGCGCGCTTCCACTGATTGGGGAACTGACATCCGTCCCACCAGCAGCGCCGGCGCCATCCCGGAATCCGCCGTTTCCGCCGGCACCTCAAGGGGGTAGACCAGCGTGTAGAGGTTGCGAATGTAGTTTTGACCGATGATGCTGGGAGACACGCGCTGGGACCACTGGGTGGGATTGGTCAGATGCTTCTGCCACTCCTCGCCGTACCAGGCCTGGGGATCGGTCAACTCATAGCAGGCCAAGTATTTGGGACCGCCCTTGACGGCCACATAACGAGCCGCGTCCAGCACTCCGGGAATGGAGCGCCGTTCCGGAATATGCTCCTCGTTATACCAGCGGTTAAACTCCTCCTCCCGCTCTGCCGGTACGTCGGTGTAAACCATCAGCAAGCCCCGCCCTTTTCTATCAGCCATTCTTGCCTCTCAGGATCTTCAAAATATTATCAAAAGACAGGCAATCATCCTCCGGCAGGCTCAGATGAACAGGTTTTGACCTTCGTGGTGTCCTTCCGCGGAAGGATGCAGAACCACGAACGGTTGCTTCTCACAAACCCTCTCGAAGGTTCTATAGAAAGTCTCTCCCCATTTCGAGGAGAGGTCAGGAGAGGGGGCGCCCCCCTCGCTAGCTCACCCCTTCCCAAGCCCTCTAGGTCAAACTAGGGACTGAGAACCATTGTCCGGATAGTAGTGCCGGCCGCTGAGGAGACTATCCAGGGCCAGTCGCGCCGCCTCAAACAGGGGCTGCGGCAGGTCATCAAGAGGAAACCAGCCGAACTCGGAGAAGGCGCCGGGTTCGGCCAACCAGGGTTCCTGGTCTCCAATGTCCGCCAAGAACTCAAAGTCGATGTAGTGCTTTTCGTAGGCCAGGATATTGGAGACACAAAGGAACTGGAGGTTGGACACCTCCACTCCCAGCTCCTCCAGGGTTTCTCGCCGGGCGCACTCCTCCAGGGATTCACCCCATTCCAGGTGGCCGCCGGCAGAGGCCCAGCTAGCCTCTCCGTGGGATCCCTGTCGCTTGGCGAGGAAAACCCGGCCGTGGCGGACCAGCACCACGCCCACGCCTACCTGGGGTCTGGGATTCTCCGTAGTCACGGCCCGAGTATATCATGGGCCGCCGGTGCCAAAAAGAACTCGGAAGAATCCGGTGCACGCCTCCCTTCAAAGCCCCTGGCTGATTGTCCAGCGAGTTTCATAGCATATGTGAAGAGCTCCTCCCCTTACGAAGGGGAGGTCGAGATGGGTTATGTCACCCCCTCTAGCTCCCCCTTGTTAAGGGAGAACCAGGGTTCTCACCCAGCACATTAGTCCACCCCGGAGTAAATTCTATGTTGGGGCCGCGGCCGATCAGCCGGAGGCTAGCGTTAGGGGAGAGTCCGAAAAAGAGGATTGACCAGACGGGATCTGGTTGCTGCTGGGCGCCGCCTCATGCTAGACTTTCGGCTGGTTCCCGCTGGGAATCGCAGATTCGCTCCCGGTAGTTAAGTGTCGGTAGTCCCGGCTCTGCTGGCGGCAGCGGGAATACCTATTTGGGAAGGGAAGATGGTTGCTGAATCCGAGAAGATAACTCCCGATAAGAAAATCGCTGAAAAGGGGGTGATTCTATCGGGTATGCGGCCCACCGGCCGCCTTCACCTGGGGAATTACCTGGGGGCGCTGGAAAACTGGGTGGCTTTGCAGCAGGAATACCGCTGCATTTACACCGTCGTGGACATCCATGCCCTGACCACTATCGAGTCGCCCACCGATGTATCCCAGATTCAACCCAATATTCTAGAAATGGTGCTGGATTGGCTGGCCGCCGGTGTTGACCCGGAGCAGTCCACCGTCTTCGTTCAATCCCAGGTGCCTCAGGTCATGAGCCTGCACACCCTCCTGAGCATGGTTACGCCCCTGGGCTGGCTGATGCGGGTGCCCACCTTCAAGGAGAAGATCCGGCAGATGGAGGAAACCGAGGAGAGCGTCAACTACGGGCTTTTGGGCTATCCAGTGCTGCAAACGGCGGACATCATCCTCTACAAGGCAGATACCGTGCCGGTGGGACAGGACCAGCTGCCCCATATAGAGCTGGCCAGAGAGATTGTGCGTCGGTTCAACCACCGCTTCGGAGACACCTTTCCCGAACCTCAGGCCAAGCTGACTGAAGCGCCGCTAATCATCGGCATGGACGGTCACCAGAAAATGAGCAAGTCGGTGAACAACCACCTGGACCTAGCGGCCACCGAGGAAGAAACCACCCAACGGGTGTTGACCGCCTTCACCGACCCGCAGCGTCTCCGCCGCACCGACCCGGGCCGTCCCGAAGTATGCAACGTCTACTCCCTCCACAAGCTGTTCAGCTCCGCTGAGGAAGTCAACACGGTTTACGAGGAATGCACCACCGCCCAGCGCGGCTGCGTCGACTGCAAGCGCCACCTGGCCCGCAGCATCAACGCCTTTCTGGAGCCCATGCGAGAGCGGCGGCGGGAGTTCGAAAAGAGGCCGGGATACGTTCGGGAAATCCTGGATGAGGGCGGCAAGAAGGCCCGGGCCATCGCCCAGGTAACCATCGAAGAGGTCTACCAGCGGATGGGGCTAGCCTGATGGCCGGAGCTCAGCCCGAAGCTGTACCTGGAGCTGTTCCTCCTTCCCGGTCGGGCCGGAGCGCCCTGGACGTATCCATTGACGCCGCCCGCCGCGCCGGAGAGATCATCCGGCAGCGCTTCCACACCGAGAAGCAGGTCAGCTTCAAGGGTCGGGCCGACATCGTTACCGACGTGGACCTGGCCGCTGAGAAGGTAGTGCTGGACCTGGTGCGGGCCGAGTACCCGGAGTTCAGCGTGCTCTCCGAGGAATCGGCCCCCATCGAGACCGGCTCCCAATACACCTGGGTCATCGACCCCATCGACGGCACCCGAAACTTCGCCGAGGGCATCCCCCATTTCTGCGTGGTGGTGGCGTTGGCCCGGGGTGACCAGATGGTGGTGGGGGTTACCTACGACCCCATAACGGAGGAGCTGTTCACCGCCCAGCAGGGCCAGGGGGCTTTCCTCAACGGCGACCCGATCAAGGTCACCAACCGGCAAGAGATGGCCGACTGCCTGCTGAGTTTCGACCTGGGCTACGTGGACGAGAAGGCCGGCACGGCGCTGGACATGATTCGCTCCCTGTGGCCGGGCTTCCAGAGCATGCGGCTGATGGGCTCGGCGGCCCTGGGGATGGCCTACGCCGCCGCCGGACGCATAGACCTCTACTTCCACCACTCCCTATCCCCCTGGGACATGGCCTCGGGCATACTGCTGGCGCGAGAGGCCGGCGGAGAGGTCGTAGACCGCCAGGGCAACATCGCCAACCTCTACACCCCCAGCGTCATCGTCTCCAGCCCCCGCATCATCGAGCGCTTCCTCGCCGCCACCGAGGGCACGGAGTGGCGCCGGGGGTAAAATGTTGGCTGCACGGGTCGGTCCAGAACCTGTTGAGGCAGTCCTAAAAAGGCGCGGTTTCGGCATTGCGGCCCGCGGCAACAAAAGAGATGTGTTGCTGCCACTCGACTCCCAACCGGCTTTATCGGGCGAGCAGTTCAATGAATTCCGTCGATTGTTTGATAAGTCTACATTCAGAAAGTTGATTCGCCAGATTACGTCAGCAGCTGTTCCAGGCACTGTCAAGATTGAGCAACTGGCCAAGACAGCAGGCGAAAAAACTGACGAGTATGTTACTTTCCTGACTAACCTTGGAGTGGTAGAGAGGGCTTCTGACGGGGTCCGATTAACCTGCTCTGTCGATAACATCGGGCCAACACTAGAATGGTACGTTGCAGATCTCTGCCAAAGAGAATTTGATGGCAGCGCAGAATGGTCGGTTAAACTGTCGGAGTTTCGTTACGGTGATTGCGACGTGCTGGCATGGTTACCTCCAAACCTAATCTACATCGAGACTAAATCTTCGAGGCCAGCAGAAATCACAGATGGCGAACTCAGGCACTTTCTGCAAAGAGGTGAAGACCTAGCACCTGAGTTGGCAGTGCTGCTGATAGACACAGAGAGCGATCTGCGCGACCTTATCGAGCGTCTGTTTCAATTGATGTTACCTGTCGTGAAGTTGGCCAGTGGTATCAGTGATCCGGACTGGCGACATGATGAGAAGCCATTTATCGCTCCTCAAACCCAGTTTCCTGGTATCTGCTTTGGATATCGTCGTTTCTACGTCACCAATTCTGAGCCATCAATCCAGACGCAGCTAAGCAGATGTTTCAGGCATTACAACAGCAGGGTGAAGGGTCAAACATTTTGGGGTGGACCTCCTGCCAACTTAGTCACGGGTTCTTTGGAACCCTAACCCCATCCAACCCTTCCATAGGTTATCCCCGCCCTTTCCCTGCACCATTTACCTCTCGGCCGCATCTGATTTTTGCTAACCTTTGCGGATCAGAGTCTTCTGAGAATTTTCGGTCGGGAGGAGAGGATTGGACACCGTCGCCACCCAGGGCACGGAGTGGCGTAGTGGGTAAGCATCGGCTCTACTCTCCGGGGATATACGGAATCAGGCCCTTCTCATAGGCGATTTGCTGCACTTCAAGGGGCATGTAGCGCATGTCCACAACTATGTCATTTACCGTCAGCATCCAGGTTAGCGGGTTCTCAGCCTGCATGCTGGGCAAACACCAATCCGGGTGCAGCTGGAACAGGTCCAAGGCTTTGCGCACTGCTTTTGACTTGGCGGCACCAGTGCTTTTACCTACTCCAAAGCCGGCGCAAAGGTCGGTGGCATTCATGTAGGGTTCTTGACTCACATCGAACAGAAAATTCACGCTCCCCAAAGCATAGACGATACCGCAGGCCCAGGTATCGGTTCGGCCCCGCTCCAGGGGCGAAGGGCGCTTCCGGGATAAGGCGGCCGTAGCCCGGCGGGATAATTGAGCGTATTCATCGTTTAAATGCTCAGCACAGAACCTGTCCGTCAGCTCCACCACCGCTTCAAATAGGGGCCGCAACTTTGTTGGTACCTTCTCCGAATTTTTGATTGCTACCATCTTCCTTCACCTCAACCTCCCTGGCGTTCCGCTGGGATTATAATCGAGACCAAGGTTGGGTTGGCAAGGGGGGCGGAAGACTCATCCCAAAAGCGCACCGGCGATTGTCAATCCCCTCCCTGCACCATTTTCCTCCCGGCCGCATCAGAATTATGCTAGTCTTTGCGGACTAGCATAATGGTAATAAACTCAAGATTTCCCCCCGAGGGAAGCGAGGGGCC
>JADFQT010000310.1 GCA_022561675.1 Chloroflexota bacterium | reverse complement strand
GGGGAGAAATTGGGTTTTTAACCCCACTCTAAAGCCCGGCATGATACCCCGGTCTAATACCGGGAAAGGCCGGACTCCACCATCTTCCCGGTGACCAGGTAAATGACCCGCTCGGCTATGTTGGTGGCCCGGTCGGCGATGCGTTCCAGGTCGTGGGCCGCCCACAAAAGATAGGTGGCCCGCTGGATGGTCTGGGGGTCTTGCAGCATGAAGACCAGCAGCTCCCGGTACACCTGGTCGTATAGATCATCGACCTCATCGTCGTCCTGAAGCACCTGGTTGGCCTTGACCATGTCCCGGCTGACCAGCGAATCTATGCTGTTTCTCAGCATCAAGGTAGCTTTTTCGGCCATTCGCGGGATGTCGATGAGGGGTTTCAGGGGAGCTTCCTCTCCCATCAGGAGGCTGATTTTGGCGATCCCCTCGGCGTAGTCGCCCATCCTCTCCAGCTCCGTTGTGATATGAAGCAGGGCGATGATGGCCCGGAGGTCCCGAGCCATCGGCTGCTGAGTGGCGATGAGGTCGATACAGCGGTCCTCAATCTCGTACCGCTTCTGGTCAATGTAGTCGTCCTCTTGAACGACTTGCTGGGACTCAACCAGGTCGCGCCTCTTCAGGGCGTCCACGGCTCGCATGGTGGCCTTGTCTACAATTTCCGCCAGCGATACTACCTCCTGCTGGAGCTGTCCGAGTTGGCGGTCCAAATCTAGTCTTAACATATCGGGCTCCCTTTATTCCCTGCCAAGCGGGAGAGTTGGTGTTGGTGGAGACGGTTAATGGACATGGATATTCACACCTGCCGCCAGAATGGAGCCCGCTGCTTCTGGGGCTCCAATAGACTTTCATCGAAGGGCATCGGCCGGTATTCACTGGGCTCCGGTCGGGAATAGCCGATCAGCTCCTGGGGCAGAGGATGGGTATAGTAACCGTTGTAGCATTGGCGCTTCAGCTCGTTAAAGAAAGCCGGGTGGGACTGCTCAACGCTTTGCAAAGTCGAGTCCTGGTCGGCGCCGGATAGTCTGCAGAACTCCATCCCCCGCTCTTGGACCGCGGTTATGTCGATTTGGGCCAGTCCCTCCAGAAACATTCGAATGCTCTGCTGGGTCCTGCCAATGGTCTCCTCAAGGGAATCGGCCAGCCCCAGATCGCCCGCTCCCGGAAAATCTCCTTCGGCGGGGATGATTCGGTTGAATGCCCCAATCAACAAATCCCTCTGGGATTCGGTTAATATCTGTCTGATGGTGGGCATTTCACTCCTGCAACGTGAGAACATTACCGGGCAATTGGACAGCGCTGAACATAGTCTCAGCGAGGGATGATGGGGAGCGTGATGTGAGAAGGAAAGGCCGCCGAATGGTGAACCGTCTGGCGGGCTTCCTGCATTCGGTCGTCGGCCCCCAGAGCCCCGCCGGTGTTGGGGTTACGGTCGAACCTGGGAAAATTGCTGCTGGATATTTCCACCCGGATTCGATGGCCGGCCCGGACCAGGTGGCTTGTTGACCATAGGTCGATGTCGAACCGGTAGACCTGGCCGGGGGTTAGGAAGGCCGGCTGGGCCGCAGAGGTGCGGAAGCGTGCCCGTACGATGCCGTCCTGCAAATTCTGCGCGTAGCCATCGGGCCTTACGTCTACCAGCTTGGCGGTGAAATCGGTGTCCGTGGCAGTGCTGGCCGCATAAAGCGTTACGCCTATGGGCCCGGTAATTTCCAGGTCCTGGCTCAGCGGCTCTGTCGTGTATACCAGAACATCCTGGCGCAGCTCCGCCGAACTCTGGTCCATGACCCCGTGGGGGATAATCAGGGTGCTGCCGCCAAGGGTGGGCACGGGGTCGGCCGGATCGTAGGTAAAGTGGTCTACCGGCTCATCCTGAGGCGGGATGGTGGAGAGGATACCGCTGCCCTTGCTGCTGTTGGCCGGACCGTCGGAGTGCAGGTAATATCGGGTGTAGTGGGTGCGAGCCAGGGGCCACTCGTGCTCCTGTCGCCAGCGGTTCTCTCCCATGACGAAAAGGCTCACCGGCGGCTCGTCCATTATCCCGGTGTCCACGTCTTTGAGCCAATAGTCAAACCAGCGCAGCAACTGCTCGTGCAAGTCGATAGCCGCCTC
>JADFQT010000309.1 GCA_022561675.1 Chloroflexota bacterium | reverse complement strand
GCTGTCGCGCCGCCTGGAGCGTCGCGGCTATCAGGTCGTGATGGCCGTCGACGGAGAAGAAGGAATTCGGTTGGCCCGCTCCGAAGCGCCCGACTTGATTCTCATGGACATGAGCCTGCCGGTTATTGATGGCTGGGAGGCGACCCGGCGACTAAAAGCGGCCCCGGAAACCCAATCGATACCTATTCTGGCTTTTACCGCCCACGCCATGGCTGGAGACCGGGAAAAGGCGTTGGAAGCCGGCTGTGACGACTATGATACTAAACCCATCGAGTTCTCCCGTCTGATTGAGAAGATTCAAACTTTACTGGGAGTAGCCGGTACGCCATGAGCCGGGAGGAGCAGCGTCGCCCCGAGACCGACCCCAGGCTGGCCGATCGAGGATTCCTGGCCAACCTGCGGCACGAATACCGCACTCCCATTAACCACATCATCGGTTACACCGAGATGCTGCAAGAAGAGTCTGAAGAGCAGGACTTTCAAGACCTGGCTCCCGATTTGGGCAGAATCCACGCTGCGGGCCAGCAACTCCTGGCGTTGGTCAACGCCAGCCTGGACGTAGCAAAGGTCGAAACCGTAGGGATAGACTTGTCCGGGCTCAGGGAAGAGCTTCGAACGCCGCTCAACGCCATCATCGGCTACAGCGAGTTATTACAGGAGCAGGCTGAAGAAACCCGGCGGGACAGCATGGTTCCAGATTTGGGCAAGATATGCTCCGCAGCTCGAAACCTACTGGACCTGGTTAACGAAAACCTTGTCCTGACGGCCACGGAGTCAGCGGAATCCCCAATCCGGCCGGAGCCGGCCAGTGGACCGGGTTGGAGCCTTCAGCCAGCGGCAGTGGAACGCCCCCAGGCGACCGTATTTCCCGTAACCAAGACCGGTGCCGGCAGCCTGCTGGTTGTCGATGACAACGAGATGAACCGGGACATGCTCTCCCGGCGGTTGGAGCGTCAAGGGCACACCGTCGCCGTTGCCGAGGGTGGGCGTCAAGCGCTGGAGATGGTCCGGTCGGAGCCCTTTGACCTTGTGCTCTTGGACATCATGATGCCGGATGTGGATGGGTACCAGGTTTTGCGAGGCCTCAAATCGGATAGCACACTTCGGCACATCCCCGTGATCATGCTCTCGGCCCTGGACGAAATGGACAGCGTAGTTCGCTGCATCCAAATGGGCGCCGAGGACCACCTGTCTAAACCTTTCGACCCGGTGCTACTTCACGCGCGGATTGGCGCCTGCCTGGAAAAAAAGCGCTTGAGAGACCAGGAAAGGTTGCACCTGCAGCAAATAGAACATGAACGAAAGCGAGCCGATGATCTCCTGCACGTTATCCTCCCCGGCCCGGTGGTGGATGAACTAAAGGCCACCAGCACGGTCAAGCCGAGGCGTTACGAGAATGTGGCGGTGCTTTTTTGCGACATTGTTGGGTTCACTGCCTACTGCGATGTGCGCCAGCCCGAAGAAGTAATAACCTCGTTGCAGGATCTGGTGGAGGTTTACGAGGACCTGGCTCTTCGGCACGGTCTGGAAAAGATCAAGACCATCGGGGATTCCTTCATGGCTGCGGCAGGGCTCTTGAAACCATTGGAGAACCCCGTTCTAAACTGTGTAAGGTGCGGCCTGGAAATGATTTCGGCGGCCCGCGTAGTCCCCTCTGGTTGGCAGGTACGGATCGGCATTGACTTCGGACCCGTGGTGGCTGGCGTCGTAGGACGGCGCCAGTATTTGTTCGATCTGTGGGGCGACACCGTGAATACGGCGGCCCGTATTGAGAGCCACGGTTCGACCGGGAGCGTCAATTTGAGCAGGCTGGCTTGGGAACAGGTACAGGAACAGTATACCGCTAGGTGGTTGGGGATGACTGAGGTAAAGGGGAAGGGCTACCTGGAGATATTTGCCCTTTATCAACAAGGGTTACTTTGGCGGGAGAGACTGGGGGAGTAGGACATCTCGGTGCGCTGCTCCGCTGAATTCTTATTGGACTAATTGCTGCGCCCACAGCCGATCTGATCGCCACTAACACCGCCAGCCCGTGTTTCTGGTGAATCGCGCTGCCAAGGGTTTCTCGGTGTGGGAACCAGTTATCGGACTGCCATGCTCATAGCAACTTAATCCGCGGCT
>JADFQT010000104.1 GCA_022561675.1 Chloroflexota bacterium | reverse complement strand
CTTCGAGTATCCAGCACGCGACCGCCTGTTCACGGTTGTTGACCTTCCCTAGCTCGACGCCGATGTATGTGTCTGCTGGGGCGGCCGGAGGCTCGGGTGTGAAGTCAGGATTATCTTCACAGAAGGCGTCGTCCACGAACTTGTCGATGTGCCACTTCTGGCCCTGATCCCAGTCGTTCTGCAGGTTGTTGGAGAGCAGGATGTCGCAGTGGAGAGTCAATCCCTGAGATGAGCGGACGGACTGCGTTAACGCCGGAGACCCGCCACTACATCGGCGAGGATGAGCTGCGTTCCATGAAACCCACCGCCGTTCTCATCAACCTGGCCCGGGGCCCGGTGGTGGACCCCAAAGCCCTGTACACCGCCTTGAAGGAAGGCTGGATTCAGGCCGCCGGGCTGGACGTGACCGACCCGGAGCCGATTCCCGCCGATGACCCGCTGCTCACCCTGGATAATCTGGTGATATCGCCCCACATCGGCAGCGCCTCGGTGGACTCCCGCCGGGCCACCTGCCTATTGGCGGCCCGAAACCTGGCCGCCGGGATTCAGGGCAAGCGAATGGAGCATTGCGCCAATCCGGAAGTTTATCAAGCCATGTGATCTGAAGGGAAAGGGGCTACCGCCGGGGTGGGGTCTTCTATTATGTCACCAACATCGGGCATTCCGTTCGTCATGAGTTTGTCGAAGGAAGGTTGGCGCTGGAGGCCGACTGAATGGGCTGGGGCCTCGGCCGGCCTTAATCGCGTTATTCGGCAAGCCCGCCATTGAATCCCCCAACCATGTCGCCCTGAGCGCAGCGAAGGGTCTGGGGCAGGGGCGTCGCACCCCCCAGATGTTTCGCCGCTGCGGCTGGCTCAACATGACGATATATGGGCTCCCAACAGCCACGAATTTGGCGAACCGTCGGCATCGATGTTGGCCCGCCCCGGCCATCGCCGGGCAACAGACACGGTGGACTGAACGATAAACCTGGGAAGCGGAACGAAGGGGAGCCGTGGCTGGCGGAGAGGGCGGGATTCGAACCCGCGAGAGACCGTGAAGCCCCTACGCGATTTCCAGTCGCGCCCATTCGTCCACTCTGGCACCTCTCCCAGCCTGAACCGAAACCGCTTCCGGGCGGGCGCCCGGACCGGCGCAGGCAATTATATCCAGGTCCCGCTCCCACTGTCCATCGCCGGTAGAAATCATTTGCAGCTGGCTGCCGCGGGTCTGGAGCTGGCCGCTCTGGAACCTCGGGTTGGTACTCCCCCTTTACGACTAAAGCGGCGGGGGGTTGTCTGGCTTTGGGGAGAGAGTAAAACCCCGACGTTCCATGGTGCCCCAGCCCTTTTGACCTAGTAGGAATTTGACCAGACCCCGCAGCCTCCAGAGGACCGTAAGCTGGCGGTAGCCGAAATTCTCCAGTATGGTCCAGGTAATCAGCCACACCCGGTCCTGCCAACTCTGATACCTACGGTAGAAAATTTCCTCCAATAACAGAGATAGCATGGTCAGCAGCAGTCCGTAACCGTAAGCCGCCGCAAAGAAGAGGGCAGCGAAGGGGCCATTGACGGCTCCCACGGCCAGGCCTACCACCAGGACTATCAATCCCACCACCTCCAGCACCGGCGCCAGCAATTCCACGAAAAAGAAATAGGGATATACTACCAGTCCCATGGCGCCGTAACGCCGGTTGAAGAACACGTGCCGGTACCGCCAAATGACGTCGGCCAGACCGCGATGCCAACGATCCCGCTGGCTGGAAAGACCCCGAAGCGTGTCGGGCGCCTCGGTCCAGGCCACCGGGTCAGGAATGAATGCCACCTGGTGAGGCCTTCCCTCTTCATACATCTGGCAGCGGAGCTTAACGATGAGCTCCATATCTTCTCCCAACGCATCGTGAGCGTAGCCACCAGCCCGAAGCATGGCATCGCGGCGAAACAAGCCAAAGGCGCCGGAGATGATCAGGTTACCCCCCAAGCCATTCCAACCCAGCCGGCCGAAGAGAAAGGCCCGTATATACTCGATGACCTGGAAGCCGACCAGCGGATCTCTCGGAGCCTGGTTGGTTAGAACCCGGCCCCGGCGGACCTGGGAGCCGTTGACCAAGCGGATTGTTCCGCCCGCCGCTATTACTTTGTCTCCGGTCAAGAAGGGGCGCACCATCCGCTGCAAAGCGTCGGGTTCAATCAAGGTATCCGCATCGATGGCACACACCAGATCCCCGGTGGCCAGGTTCAGCCCCGCGTTCATCGCGTCTGCCTTGCTGCCGCCATTCTCCTTGTCCGCCACCACCAGATTGGGATGACTCCGCGAGCGGTACAGAGCCTTGATCGGCTGGGACGGGATTAGCTCCTGATAAATTGGATGAACCGGAACCAGTTCGAACTGATCTACCAGCACCTGGAGAGTGTCGTCCCTTGAGCCGTCATTTACCACTATTAACTCCAGATTGGGGTAGGAAAGGGCCAACAGAGACCTTACGCTTTCGGTTATGGTGGCAGCTTCCTCATAGGCGGGAGCCAGAACACTGATATGGGGAGCGACCTGGGAGCCCAGTACCCGGGAGAGATTTTCCCCACGGGAAGCCAGCAGGTGGGTTCTCATTTGGGCACAAGCGGACAGCAACAGCACGCCGTAGAGACTGTTGACCAGCAGGAAATACACAATGCTTGCCCATTCGATTCGGATCAGGACATTGAACAGAAAATTGCTAATTGCGTCCATATAATGCTAGAAAGCCGGCTCAGCCTGGTTTGGGATATCCAAAACCTGTTTCGCCATCTCCGCCGCCGGGGCCCACTCGTCGCCCAAACTGTGTCTTAAAATCAGATGGCCCGGCGCCCCAAAATTTCGCAGGGCTAACCCCGCCTCCCGTCGCACCCCCCATACCGAATCACGGAGCAGCCCGGCCAACGCCGTTGCGGCGGGCCAATGCCCCAGGTTTCCCAGAGCCGCCGCCGCCGCCTGCCTTACTTGAGGGTCTTGATCCGACAGCATTCCGGTCAAAACCTCTGTTGCCTCGCCACCCCCCAGCGCGCCGAGCAGTTTGGCGGCAAGGGTACGCACGGCGGGTTCCTGATTGCTACGAAGATCTAGCGCGGGAGCCAGGAATTGGGGGCTAGCCAGCCCTATGGCGACTTCCAGAACGCCGACCAGATTGCTTGCCGTGGAGGAATCTAGCGCTGCTCGAAGTGGCTCCGCCGCCGGGTAACCCATTCGCAGCAGGCTGTCCTGAATTGAGAAGCGGGCCGGATCTCGCCGGTTCTCCAGCATTTTAAGAAGGCTGTCGATTACAGGGGTTGTGGGGTGAGCTGCGGCCCACTCAACGGCCTGGCAGCGCACCGCGGGATGGAAGTCCTCCAAGAGACCGGGCACAATGTCTTCTCCGCTGCCCAGGAGGGTGAACAGGCGTATCCCCCGGAGCCGCCGCCACCAGAAACGGCTTTTGCATAAACGTTCGGCCCAATTGGTTAGTCCAATATCTCCGGCCAACCCAGTCAGGGTATTCCGCCGGGAACCCTTGAGGTTTGGAATGATTTGGGAGAAAAGGAGGATCTGCTGCCCCCGAGTCAGGGCCCGCAGATACTCTAGACGTTTCTCGGGAACCTTTTCGGTAACGTCTTCGGCTTCCAAAATTTCCAGCAGCCGGGCCCTGGCCCGCTCCACCCGACGGCGGCTATGTTTTTCCAGCAACGACAAGCCCAGCCCATGAATCAGCATCAGGCCGGCCAGCACGAAAATTCCCAGCCCTTCGACCAGAGCAACCCAGGCTAGTAACGTATCAAACATCGCCTTTCGGCATTCTTAGCGCCCCTTTTATCCGCTGCAGCAGAACCGGGACGCTGAAGGGCTTGGAGATGTGGTCGAAGGCGCCCAACTCAAGACAGGTGAGCACCTCCTCTTCCGAGGTACGCCGGGTAACCATGATGACGCGGGTCTGCCCAACGATTCCCTCTCGGGCCATTCGCCGCAACACTCCGATGCCATCCAGCCCAGGGAGATCGACATCGAGCAGGACCAGGGAGGCCCTTATAGTGGGATTTGCTCCTCCCAGGGCCTCCACGGTCTCCAGACCATCCTGGAGCCACCGGGTGGTGTAGCCCCGGTTCTCCAGCGCATGCAGCAAGAGGGAAGACAACGTTTCATCGTCATCCACCAGCAAAACATCTACCTTTTGGGACAATGCCTCCTGCCCCGGAAGCCAGCCTGCGGGCAGGACCCGGTGGGGCCCCTGGGATTTGGCCTGCATCAGGGCCTGGTGAGCCGACTGGGATAACGCGGTCAGGTCCGTGCCGTTGGCTGGATACTCGGCAACCCCAGCACCGCAACTGACCTGGAATTTGAATCCCCCGGCATTGGTAAACACCTCCCACCACATCGATTCCAGCAACTGCGATAAGCGTTCCACCCCGTCTGCCTTGGTCATTCCATACATGCCTATCACGAACTGAGGGCCATCCCAGCGGCCCGTCACGTCCTCACTCCGGAAAACTCCATGAAGGAATTGAGCCAGACGCCTTAAAACTTTATCTCCGGCAGGGTACCCGTGTATTTGGTTTATCTCGGCCAGGGAGTCCACATCGACAATTCCAAGGCAAAAGGATTGAGAATGTAGCTGAGCCAGGCCCAATAGCTGGTCCAGACTCCTGGCCGACTGCTGCCTGTTGCTCAAACCGGTGAGGGCATCCGTCTCGCCGCTGCTCCGTAACAGGCGGGTGCGCTCCAGACGGTTCAGCACTCGAGTGACCATCTCGTCTCCTACCAACGGCTTGGAAACATAGTCGTCGGCGCCGGCCAGAAACAGCTGATGAATTGTCTCCGGGTCCCTTTGCGAGGTCAGAAAAACGACGGGGAGGCCGCTCCAGCGGGGATCGCTGCGTATCGCCCGGCAAAGCTCGATTCCGCTGGCTTCCGGCATGTCTACATCCAAGATTACCAGGTCCGGAGCGTAATCCTCCAAAGCATTCCAAAACTCCAGCGGATGGCTGACTCCCATAATTCGAGCGCCCGATGGATCCAGTAAACCCTTCAGCAAATCCAATATTTGCGGGTCATCGTCCACGGCCAACACCTTGGCGGGCAGGGTTTCCTTCTGGCCCAATACCCCACATACGGCATCCAGTAGCAGCGGAGGAGGCAGACCGTGGGGTAAGAAGCCCCGGCCGCCGGCTTTGGCGACTTGAACCCGATCCAGGGTGGCGTCCATGGGAGTGCGTACCAGCACCGGAATCGGCGGATTGCCACGCGCCAATTCCTCGATAAATGCCAGACACTCCGCTTTCGCTCCTAGAATTGAGAGGTTCAGTAGCACTACAGCGGGCCGCTGACGGGAAATGGCTTCCCGTGCCGCAGCAAGGTTCGAGGCAAATTCCGTGTCCAGTCCCTTGGCCGGCGCATCGGCCGACAGCCGGTCGATCACCTCCCTATCATCGTCAATTATCAGGAGGCGAGACCCGGTGGATGGGGGACGGCTAGAAGGCTGGCTGGCTGGTTGGGTCGCTTCCCGTTCCAGCGCTTGTCGCAGCGTCACCACCTTTTCGGAGAGATGCAACGCGTCCCTGGGCCCCAGAGGCGAATCAGCCTGGAAGGACTGCTCAATGTCTCTGGCCAACCGAGAACCTTCCGGGAACCCGAAGGTGGTCAGTGAACCCGCCAGTTTATGGGCTTCCCTCTCCGCCTCCCGCCGCATGCCGGCCTCCAGACGCCCGCCTAGAAGCTCTATGGTGGCCTGATCAAGGGTATCTATGCGGGCTACGATCTTATCTTTGCCCTGCTCCCAGATTTGGGCGACCAAGGCCAAGACCTGGTCTTGAGGTCGGGTTTCCTCTCCCTGCGAATCGGCCAGCGTCAAACTAAGGGGGCCAGCCCAATACTTTGAAAAGGTCGCTGGATAGGGTCAGTGGGTCGAAGGGTTTGGTGATGACACCGTGCACCCCCAATTCATTGAAATTTGCGTGGTCGGCGGGACGCTCTTTGCCGGTTAAGAGAATAACCGGAATGTTCTTGGTGGCTTCTCCCCGCTGTAGCTCCTTGAAAGTTGCCGGGCCGTCCATGTCCGGCATCATCACGTCCAAGAGGATCGCGTCGGGCTGCTGGTCCCTGGCAATGACCAATCCCTCGGACCCCGAGCCGCAGGTGCTCACCTCCCAACCCCCCACTAGCTCCAAGCAGATTCTTGCCACTTCACGAAGGTCGTCTTCATCATCAATAATCAGGACTCTCTTATGGGTCATGTCTTCCCTTCTTCTCGTATCCCTGGGTTTTGGCTGGGGTAGCCAGTCTGTGCCGCGCCGGTGCTAGATTGACAGCAAACCAGGAGCATACCAGTCCCAATATGTAAACTGACTTTGGCCCCTTGTTAGGGTATCTAATGCCCCGCTACATTCTCAGAGGCCCGGCATCCCAGATCTGCCTACCGCTCCCCTTAATTTGACTGGGAAAACACCCTGATTGGCCGAGGTATTTGGCAGAGACTGGGTTTCCGCCCATCCTAAATAGCTGGATAACCGGGAGGCGCCGGTCAATCCGGGGATTGGCCGCCAGGAGGAAACCAGGGAAACCAGCATGGCTGTGGCTTTACGGGGTCAGGCCTTCTAGCGGCAAAGAAGAAGGCCCCCAACTACTCAATAGTTGGGGGCCTCGACCTACTTCGGGAACTTCCTACCGGAGCTTCATCAACGCAGTGTTTGCCGGCAAACTGGGTTTCCTTCCCCTGCGTCTGACTAGGGCGCTCGACCGGATCACTATAGAAATTGGGTGGGAATTAATCCGCTGCTTCTCCTAGCTCCAGGTTACTGGCCTGCGACCGGACTATCCTGCTGCCCAGCGCGGCCATTCCAAATCCCGATCCCAAAACCGCGACTTGCATTATGCCCAGCCAGGCCGCCGGAATGGCTTCCGGAGTAGCCGCGCCGACCAGGCCGGCGAAGAGTGGCGGAATCGCGAAATCGCCGGTTGCTATTCCGATGGTAAATCCAATGACTCCAACTATTTTTTGCCGCATCAAAAAGACCCCCTGATGACCGCCCCCACTCCGGCGCAGCCTGCCCGGGGGAACAGCTTCTTAACCTCAGGGTAACCTGATACCACACTTTTCTCTACCCCCGATGACTGGTGGCTAGATAGGAACCTTGGGAGAGTAACCGTATTGTGACCTAAATGTTACTTTCGGCTGCCGGATTTCTAGGCAGTGCTCCGGTGCTGAAACCCGAGTGGAAGGCAGTTGGTTCCAAGCCCCAACCGCCTAGCCTTCTTTACCAGGGATAATCTCCCTGGTCACCGAACGGGTCGTTCCGCCGAAGGTTGGCACCCAGGAGGTATGCTTTCCAGGGCCGCCCAGAACGATGATCAACAGGTCATCCGGTGAGGAAACCATGGGAACGGGTCCGTCGGGAACACGCCCAAAACGCTCTATCAGTGTATCGGAAGTGTACCGGTCCAACGGCACCTTGGCCCTCTTGGACAACCACTCCACCACGTCGGCTTTGCTCAACCCATCCTGGTGAATGGTGGCGGCGTGCTCCGGGCCAAAAGCCAGCAAGGTTTGTCCTCCCGTGTAGGCGTTATTGGCTCCCGTGACCGCCATGGCCCCGGCGACGAGGGTCAGGATGTCCTCGGCGGAACGGCCCGAATGGTCATTGATATTATGGGGGGGCTCACCGGCCAGCACAGTTACCGTGCTTTGATCCGGCAAAAACCCCAGGTCGACATGTAGGGGCTGCCAGGGATTCGCTTCCTCGTTTTCCGCCACGCAGTAGCTGTACTTGGAGGGCGCGCCCTGGGTCGACATGTCTCCTATCCCGGGATAACCGCCGCCAATGTTCAGCAGCACCAAACGGACGGCCCGGCCGATGGTGGCGTTGGCCCGCCATCCAGGGCCATAGGCGCCCGAGGAGCTGTTCAGGCCCAGGCTGGCGCGAATAGGGCCATTTACGATCACCAGGGGAGCGCAGGGATGGGTGGTTGCTTGGATTCCGTACAAGTTAAAGGCCGGGTCACTCATGGCCTCCACCGCAGCCAGCACGACCGGTAAATATGCCGGTAAACACCCGGCCATAACCGCGTTGATCGCCACCCTTTCCACCGTGGCGGCGCCGTAGTTGGGAGGAAGCTCCGCCACCACGTGATCGGCGGCCAGGTTCGTAGCGGACAGCATGGCCTCAACCCGCGCCGGCGTAGGGGGCACTAGGGGTAGGCCGTCGCCCCAGCCCTGCTCCAAAAACCAGCTCTGAATCGCTTCGTATTCATCCTCCAGCTCGATGCGCTGGGAGTTCAACTGAACCAAGGTATGCCTCCTTTTCGGGGGTTTCCGGTCCGGTGGTCTCCGGTGGGGAGCCAGGGCCAGTGGGGGAGCCATTATCTCAAAATGTCACCCCGAGCCCTTCGGCGTTGCTCAGGATAAACTTAGCGAGGGGCCTAAAGTCCTTGGGAACATGGTCCTGGAGCCATTGGCTAAGGTGTAACTGTGATACTGAATCATGAGGTTTTACGGGCCCAGGTTTCAGATTCCTCAGTCTCTTCGTTCCTTCGGAATGACATGGGTCGTTTTGAGCC
>JADFQT010000103.1 GCA_022561675.1 Chloroflexota bacterium | reverse complement strand
TTGTCCGCAGGGCCCGGCCCGGGGAGACGCTGGAAACGCTGGACGGGGTGACCCGTCAGCTTAACCCGGAGGTGCTGGTCATCGCCGACGCCAACCGACCGGTGGGCTTGGGGGGAGTGATAGGTGGGGCTAACAGCGAAATTGAACCCGGCACCCGCAGTGTTCTTTTGGAGTCCGCCACCTTCAATGGCTACAACAACCGGCAGACCGCAGATACCTTCCGGCTCCGCACCGAGGCGACCCTGCGATTCGAGAAGGGGCTTCGTCCAGAATTAGCTCCCCTGGCGCTGAGGAGAGCCACGCAGCTAATCCATGACCTGGCCGGCGGGAAGGTGGCGCGGGGCATTGTGGACATTTACGCCGAGCGGGACAAACCCCCGCTGGCCGTTTCTCTCACCCTCAAGCGGCTGCGGCAGGTTTTGGGCATGGAGTTGGACCTCCCCAGGGTGGAAGGAGTGCTGCAATCCTTGGGATTTCAAACCGAACGAGAGGGTTCCGGACGCCTGAATGTCCTGGTACCCTACTGGCGAAACGACATTAATATCGAAGAAGACCTGGTGGAGGAGGTGGTGAGGATCATTGGCTACGATAACGTTCCTACCACCATGCTTTCCACCCCCATTCCCTACCACCAGCCCAGGCCTTTGATTGAGCTCAAGGAACGAGTGAGAGATACCCTGGTTTCGGTGGGGATGCAGGAGACCATCAGCTATCCCCTGATCAGCCTGGCGGACCTGGAGCGGATAAACCAGCTGGACCAAGAGCACCCGCCCCTGGGTGTGGCAAACCCCCTGAGCGTGGGACAAGAATATCTGCGGCCCACGTTGAGGGCCAGTCTCCTGGCGACCCTGGCCTACAATCAAGGCCACAGCGAAGGACCCTTCCGGTTATTCGAAACCGGGCGGGTATTCATCCCCACGGGCAACGGACTTCCTGAGGAGAGGGAGGTGGCCGCCGGCGTTTTGGCGGGAGCCCGATGGGAACCGTCCTGGCTGGAAGATGAAGATGATCTCAGTTTTTTCGACGCCAAGGGTATCATCGTTGCCGCGCTGGAGAGATTGGGGGTAATTGCATCTTTCGAGCCCTGGGAAGACGCCACTTATCAGCCGGGCCGGTGCGCCCGAATCCGGCTAAATGGCCAAACACTAGGTCTGCTGGGTCAGATCGACGACAGTGTCAGAGAGCGCTTCGACCTGCACGAGCAGCCAACCACTCTCTTCGAGCTGTACTTGGACCCGATTCTGGAGGCACCCAAGCAGTCGAGTCGAGGGTTCCAGAGTTTCTCGCGCTTCCCAGAAGCCACCAGGGACCTGGCGGTGGTGGTGCCGGCCGAGGTTCCAGCGGACCGCGTGCAGCAAATACTGGCGCGTCCCAGGCTGGTGCAGCGGGTTGAGATGTTCGACCTGTATACTGGGGAACACCTGCCAGAGGGAACCAAATCCCTGGCCTTCCACATCCATTTCCAGTCCATGGACCACACCCTTGACACGCAAGAAGTGGACCGGGCAGTACAGGGTATTCTTCGCAATCTGGAAAAAGAAGTAGGGGCCACTCTGCGGACATGAAGGCCCGGGAAGCCTGGTTTTACTGGGCCTTGAATCCCAAGCTAAACACGGTCGGTGGAGCCACCGTCAGGAGAAGTCCCCCTTTGCAAAGGGGGATATAGGGGGATTTGAAACTCCCAAGTTTAGTATTTTCGTCAAGGATCAGTAGAAGCCAGGGTTTATCAGATCTCAGGCCA
Organism: Chloroflexota bacterium; assembly: GCA_022561675.1. Classification (GTDB taxonomy): domain Bacteria; phylum Chloroflexota; class Dehalococcoidia; order Lucifugimonadales; family UBA3495; genus JADFQT01. Next base: position 6,806 of record JADFQT010000103.1, on the reverse strand, counting down.
TTAGGCTAAACCATTCGGCGCGACCCAACGGGTAAGATAACATGACCGGACACAGTCATAATCAGCATCATCACGCCCCCAGCCACGGGCATACCCATGCTGGCGAAGACATGCTCAGCGTGGAGGAGGCCTTCCAGCGGATTATCTCCTGCTTCAGCCCCTTGGAGTCAGAAGAGAAGCCATTGCAGGATTGCTTGGGGCAGGTGCTGGCCACCGATATCACCTCTCCCCTGGACCTTCCCCCTCTGTCCAACTCCGCCATGGACGGTTATGCATTACGGCAGGAGGATATTCGAGAGGCTTCGGCGCAAAACCCTCGACAGCTTCAGGTTATTGGACTGGTGGCGGCAGGCCAGGTTTCCAGCCAGACTGTGATCCCCGGCACCGCCATACGCATTATGACCGGCGCCCCCATCCCGAACGGAGCGGACACAGTGGTTCCCTTCGAGGAGACCGACGAAGTGCGACGGCGGGGCTCCGGGCAAACGCTGGAGCAAATCAACATCGAGGCCGACCTCCCCCCGGGCAGCAACGTGCGACCCTCCGGAGAGGACGTCCAAAAGGGTCAGCTGGTACTGGAAGCGGGGACCGTAATCCGCCCTTCTGAAGTCGGCGTCCTGGCCTCCCTGGGGTTGCAGCAGGCCAGCGTCATCCGCCGCCCGGTGGTGTCCATTCTGGCCACGGGCGACGAGCTAGTTACCGTGGGTGAGGCACTGGGGCCCGGCCAGATCTTCGACAGCAACAGTGCCAGTGTTGCCGCCTCCGTTATCGCATCCGGAGGGCTGCCTCGCGTTTTGGGCATCGCTCGTGACACGTTGGACAGCCTGCACCAAAAGCTGGAGGAGGTAACCGGCTCGGATCTGCTCATTACTTCGGCCGGGGTTTCCAAGGGCGACTACGATATGGTGAAGGACGTTTTGACCGAGCGGGGCGACATCAATTTCTGGTCGGTTCGAATGCGTCCGGCCAAACCCCTGGCCTTCGGCCATCTGCGCGGCGGTGGATCCCCGATCCCTATGTTGGGGCTTCCTGGTAATCCGGTCAGCGCCATGGTGGCCTTCGAAATGTTCGCCCGTCCGGCCATCCGCACCATGCTGGGCATGGCCAAATTGGCCCGCCCCATGGTGCCGGGCATTCTTACCGGCCCCATATTCAACGGGGATGGACGGCGAGTCTACGCCCGCGTTGAAGTAGAAAAGAGAGACGGCGTCTTTTATGCCGCTCCCACCGGCCCGCAAGGCTCTAATATATTGACCTCCATGTCTCGAGCCAACGGGCTGGCCATTTGCCCCGACGATGAAGCCTCCCGCCAGGCGGGAGACCCGGTCGACATCATTATGCTGGATTGGAACGAAGAGGTGGACCTATGACCATGCCTAACCCGGAAATCGCCGAGGACAAACTAGAACCGGTGCTCTATTACATTAGCTTTGAACGCATTGAACAACTAAATCGCTCTGCCGTAGCGATCGTGGCGGCCCGCCGAGGACCGTCCTGCCCTTCTTTACTACAGCCGGATCACGAGCTAACGGATCCCAAGAAATTAGTCGTAGAGATCGCCAAGTATTGCTCCGATGAACCCGGGTTTGTCCGCCACGACATGCCGATTCAAGAGATGGTTTTTCGTATGCTCTTGCTGCGGGGAAACAAACCCACGCCCCTGGAGGAGCTCCACTACGACCTGACCGAAAAATGGGCCAGCCCAACCCGTCCGATTAGCATCACCCAGGAGAATTTGAACCGAGTTCTGGCCAGCGACACCTTCTACGGGTTCAGCCAGTACAACGCCGACGACTAGCCTGTTTTCCTCCCGGCTTAGGGTGGGAGGAATAGGCTTGACGGGCGACCGGATTTTTTAAACTGAAAGAGGGTGCGACAGTCGCACCCTCTTTTTTTCAAATTCGGACCGCAGGTCAGGCGTCCAGCTGCTCCGACGCCACACCCACCAACTTCTCGAAGGCTGGTGGGTCATTTACCGCCAGGTCCGCCAGGATCTTGCGATCTACCTCCACACCGGCCAGTTTGATGCCATGCATGAACTGGCTGTAGGTAAGCCCGGATTGCCGGCATGCCGCGCCGATACGGACGATCCAAAGCCTGCGAAATTCGCCTTTCCGTTCCCGCCGGTTGCGGTAGGCGTGGCTCCAAGCGTGGATCAGGGCCTCTCGGGCCCATTTGTAATTGCGGTGGGAGGATCCGTGAAAGCCCCTCGCCGCCAGCATGACCTTCTTGTGTCGCCGGTGTTTGGTGACCCCTCGTTTTACTCTGGGCAAGTCTGTTCTCCCAAGTTTATCTCTGTCGATGGTCCCCGGCCGCTAGGCGTAGGGAAGCAGGCGGCTGAACCTCTTGATATCCTTCGGGTCTACCAGAAGTTTGGCGGCGTACTTCCGGGTCACTTTCTTTGGCTTCTTACGCCGCAAGTGGCTGCTCATGCGCTTCCGGCGCATCAGTTTGCCGGTACCGGTTATGTGGAATCGAGCTTTGGCGCCCTTGTGAGTCTTAAGTTTTGGCATCCGCTAGATCATCCGCCTTTTTCTCCGGTTTTTCAACGTGACTGGGGCTGGGAATCAGGATCATGTAGAGGGCTCGACCCTCCATTGAAGGAGCCTTTTCCAACCGAACGTCATCCTTCAGCTCGTCGGCTACCTTCTTTAGCACGGCAAGTCCCAACTGCTGGTGCACCGCTTCCCTGCCCCGGAACCGGACAGTTAGCTTCACCTTGGAACCGTCATCGATGAATTCTCGCACCTTACGTAACTTCGAGTTCAGGTCATGAATGCCGATGTTGGGACGGAAGCGGACTTCCTTCAACTCGGTGTTTTTTTGCCCCTTCTTGGATTCTCGCTCTTTTTTGGAGTAAAGGTAGCGCAGTTTTCCGTAGTCAAGCAGGCGTGCTACCGGAGGATCCGCATTGGGCGCCACCTCGACCAGGTCCACATCGCTCTCTCGGGCCATCTGTAGCGCCTGGTCGAGACCCATCACTCCGAGCTGCTCTCCGTTCTCCCCGATCACCCGCACCTGGGCGGAACGGATCTGCTCATTTACCTTATACTGCCTAGCTATTTTGCTACCTCCAAAGGAACTCTAACTCAACTCCCCATTCTAAAGGTTGATTTAATTTATCATAAGGGTATGGGCACGTCAATCCATCTACGGCACCGAATACGCCTGAGATTAAGATAAGGCAAAGGACCAAGGGGCATGGTTAACGCATTACGTCGCCGAAGCGACAAATTAGCTGGTAAATCGCCTTAGCCCCAAATCCCAGCGCCTCTACCGGTATCCGCTCATCGCTGCCATGAATGGTCTCGATAAAGTTGAAGCCCGGGGGCAGAGGCATGGGCAGGAAGCCGTAGGTTTGGATTCCCAGCCTGGCGAACAATCGCCCATCGGTGGCTCCTGGTAACAGCATGGGTACCGGCACCGCGAGGGGATCGGCGGCTCGAAGAATGTCGCTCAGGAGTGGGAACAGACCCATGTCCGGTTCAGCCGGTCCCGGATCGTACCGGGTGACTTCCAGGTCCACGTCCGGTCCTATTATCTGCCGAACCTCGGCCAGCATGTCCTCGGGGCCAAACCCGGGGAGCAGGCGGCCATCCATATCAACCACTATCTCGCTGGGCAGCACGTTGATTTTTTCACCGCCCTGAACCATGGTCGCGTTCACGGTGTGGTGGAACAGGGGATCGAAGACCTGTCCCCTGGTTCCCATTAACCTTAATATACGCTTGGTAAACCTGGGGTTGAGCAACCGGCCCAATACCAGACGGGTGGGGAGGGGAAGGTTCGATTTCAAGCCATCAACCATCATTCGGGCAACCGGAGTTACATGAACCGGCATTTCCCGCCGGTCCAGGTCTTGCAGCATCCTCCCCAGACGGGCCATAACCCCCCCAGGGCTGGAAAGGGAGCCATGCCCCCCTGAGCCCCGAAGGGTAGCCTGAAGCCGGCAAACCTGTTTTTCCGCCACCATTATGGGGTAAAATCTCTGCCGGTCGATATAAAAACTGAAGCCTCCGAACTCGCCGATAGCGTAGCGAATCCCCTGGAATAGGGCAGAGTGCTCCTCCACCAGATATCGGGCGCCATAAAATCCACCCGCCTCCTCATCGCTGACCAAAACCAGTAGCACATCCCCGGCCGGCATAAACCCCTCGGCCTTGGCCCGAAGGAATGCCTCGAGCAGCATTACTACCCCGCCCTTCATATCCAGGGCGCCCCGGCCCCAAACATAGCCGTCGATGAGCTTACCCTCGAAGGGGGGATGCTGCCATTCCTGGGCGCCGGTGGTCACCACATCCAGGTGTCCGTAGAGCAGAAGCGGCGGCGCTTTGCCCTGCCCTGGAAGCCTGGCGATCAGGTTCGGGCGACCACGGTCGAATGACTGATGCTGCACGCGGTCCTTCAGGAACCTCCTGGAGGCGACGGTTAGAGTACGCCCGGTAGGGGCGCCAGGAAACGGGGAGGGTCACCCGCCTCGGGGCGGAGGTCGTGTCTCAAGGGCATCGGGCGAAGCCTGTGACTCGAGGGGCATTCGGCGGAGCTTGTGAGCCGGCGGGAGTCGGGCGCATCTTGGTGCCCCCGTCGGATGGTGGATCCCCTCCGATGCACCCGACCCTCCTACGCCCCGAGGCCCCGTGACCGTTGAACTCAGCACCTTCGCGAAGTCCCTGACTGCCGAGACGGCCTTCACCGTGCTGGCTACCGCCAAACAATTACAGGCCGCGGGGAAGGACGTGGTCGAGCTGGAGATCGGAGACAGTCCATTCGACTCTTCTCCTCCGGCCAAGACCGCCGGCATCGAAGCCATCGAGCAGAACCACTCCCACTACTGCCCGTCACCCGGCCTGCCGGACTTCCGTGATGCGGCGGCTCGAATGGTCCGAGAAGAGTTCGGCATCCCCGCCGAGCGGGAGAACGTGGTGGTGGCCCCCGGTGCCAAGGTCTTCGAGCAGTTCTTCTGCGAGGCCTTTCTGAACCCGGGTGATGGGGTGTTGGTCTTCAGCCCCTATTTCCCGACGTACGTGCCGAACATTGTCCGACGGGGTGGTCGGCCGGTGTTCACCCCCCTCAGGCAGGCGAACGACTTTCGGCCGGACATCGCCGATATCGAGCGCTTTCTGGCGGAGGATCCTTCACCCAAGGCGATCTTCCTCAACTCGCCGCACAACCCGACCGGCGGTGTGGCGACCGAGGAGGACCTTCGCCGTATCGCCGACCTGATTCGAGGCGAGCAGATCGCCGTGTTCAGTGACGAGCCCTACTGCCACATGGTGTGGAAAGGGCGACACCATTCCTTGATGGCTCAGCCTGGCATGCTGGACCAGGGGGTCGCGGCGTACACGTTCAGTAAATCCTACAGCATGAGCGGGTGGCGGCTCGGGTTTACCGTGTCATCCACGACCACCGCGGAATCCATGGCCACGATGGTCAACACCACACTCTCCTGCACTCCGCCGTTCGTACAGATCGCCGGCAAAGCCGCCCTCGAAATGGACCGCGCCGAGCGGGATGCCGTGATGGACAAGTTCCGCGGGAAGGTGATTTTGCTGACCGAAGGCCTCAACCGCCTCGATGGCTTCCACACGCTCGAACCGCGCGCCACGTTCTACGTCTTTTCCGACGTGTCCAGAGTCTGCAACCGGCTCGGAATCTCCAGCCACGGTCTCGCTATCTATCTGTTGGAAGGGGCCGACGACCATTTCGGCGTAGCGTGTCTCGGCGGAGAGTGCTTCGGCGAAGCGGGGGCGGGCTTCCTGAGGTTCAGTTGCGCCGCGTCCGACGAGCGGCTGCAACAGGCGCTGGACTTCATTCCGGAGGCGTTGAGCCGGGAGAGCAGAGTCCAAGCGTTTCTCGAGGCGCATCCTGAGTGGCGTTTGGGCGCCCCGTATCCGGTGGAGGGCGAAGGAGGGGACTAGGCCCGACCCGAGGGGACTGGGCCCGACTCAGGGCCCTCCGGGCTCGTACCGATTCACCGGCGACGGCCCGTAAGAGAGCCAGGTCCGATTGACCGCCTGGTGTACGCCTGGTCGGGACCAATCGCAGACGCCCTGATCGAAAATCGCTTCCAGGCGCCTCATCTCGGTATCCGTGAACTCGACAGCATAATCTCCGCAGTCGATCGGCTTCAGCTGGCACTTGAATACGTCATTACTCAACGGTCCACCGGCGACCAGCCGCAGGCCGGCGTGGGGTGGATAGAGCTGGTTGCAGGCGCCGTGTGTGTTATCGAAGAGCCTTTTTTTATCGAACACCGCCTTCTCGACGATCCGCTCACCTGATTCGGTCCAGCAGTCATCCTGAAGCTCGGAAGGTTGGCCCGAACGATCTTCTCCAGGGGTCTCAGATCGGAGCGGTCCGCCCGGATGTTGGCCAGCCACTGGGCTCGTCCTTACCGGAAACAGCACCATGCTGAGAGATGGGGCATGTGGCAAGCCGTGGGGACCATACCCGCTGCCTCTTCTTGCTCGAAGCCGCCAAGGTGTGTAGGGTTGCAGACCACAACTAACCAGTGTCGGAGGGTCTCGATGCCACGAATTGGGGATCAGGAGGATCTCGAGCGCGACGCTGCAGCGCTTCAGCGAGTGCTGACAGACCTGATTCGCGTATATCAGTTTCGGGATCGGGATGCGGTTTGCTGCTACGACGTTTCGATGGGTCAGAGTCACGGGCTGGAACGTTTGGCGAATCGAGGTCCGATGACCCTCAATGAGTTCGCCGCCTCGTTATTCCTGGAGAAGAGCAGCGCCAGCCGGCTCGCGGATGGCCTCGAACGAAAAGGATACATCGAGAGGAAGCCCGGGTTG
>JADFQT010000102.1 GCA_022561675.1 Chloroflexota bacterium | reverse complement strand
GTGGTGGCGGCGGCCCAAGAGCGGGAAATACCCATCCGCATTGGTGTGAATTTCGGCAGCTTGCCCCCGGTAGGCGGTATCGGGCGGACCAGGGGCTTCTCCAGGCACATGGACATGGTGAACAAGCTTCCCAAATCTGGCGAGGGCCGGGAGGGGGAGTACAGTGTGGTCGACCACATGGTTGCCACGGCCCTATGGGAGATCAGCCTGTTGGAGGAGCAAGACTTCGACCAGATTAAAATCTCCATGAAAGCCTTCGACGTTCCGACTACCGTCGAGGCCTATCAGCGGCTATCGGAGATGGTCCCCTATCCCCTGCATCTGGGAATTACCGAAGCCGGCACGGTCCAGGCCGGGTCCATTCGCACCGCCGTCGGGCTGGGGACCCTTTTGTATCAGGGAATCGGCGACACTATCCGGGTTTCCCTCAGCGGCGACTCCAAAGAGGAGGTTTTCGCCGGATACGAGATTCTCAAGTCGTTGAACCTGCGCCGCAAGGGTGTCACCCTGGTGGCCTGCCCCAGCTGCGGTCGGGCCGACGTGGACGTGATCAAGCTGGCTAATGATGTTGACGCCCTGATCAAAAAGAGCAACAAGAACATTAAGGTGGCGGTGATGGGCTGTGAGGTCAACGGCCCCGGTGAGGCCAAGGACGCCGACGTGGGTATCGCCGCCGGAGCCGGTCGCGCGGTTATCTTCCGCAAGGGCGAGAAGGTGCGGGTTGTGCCGGAGGAAGAGATGCTGACCGCACTGATGGAAGAGGTGGACAAAACTCCCGCCCCCAACGCCGGTTAGCGGACCAATATACCGGTCCCAAAGTGAAACCCCCAGAGTCGGCATTGCGTTCCACGTAGACCCCACCTTGGCCTTGGTCTAGGAGACTTGCTCCGTGCGAATCACCCAGCTGATATCTAAAACCCTGAGGGAGGACCCGCCTGAGGCTGAAACCGCCAGCCATCGCCTGATGCTGAGGGCCGGCCTGATCCACCAGGTCGCGGCCGGTGTCTACGCTTTCATGCCCCTGGCCTGGCGCTCTGTCCGCAAGATTGAAAGCATCATTCGGGAGGAGATGGATGCCGCCGGCAGCCAGGAGTTGCTCCTGCCCAGCCTGCAGCCCATGGAGCTGTGGGAGCAGACCGGTCGCCGGGCAGCCTTCGGGGACAATCTGTTTTCCCTGGAGGATCGCCGCGGGCGTTCGATGGTTCTGGCCCCGACCCATGAAGAGGTAATCACCAACATCGCTCGGGCCAACGTGCAGAGCTACCGGGACCTGCCGGTGATCCTGTATCAGATTCAGACCAAATTCCGGGACGAGCTCCGGCCCAGGGCGGGCCTGGTGCGAGTGCGGGAATTTGCCATGAAGGACGCCTATAGCTTCAACGCCGACGAAGAGAGCCTGGAGCAAAGCTATCAGGCTATGGCCCAAGCCTACCGCAATATCTACCGCCGCTGCAGTCTGCCGGTACTGATGGCGGAAGCCGACAGCGGGGCTATCGGCGGGAAAGATTCCCACGAGTTTATCCTGCCCACCCCCACCGGCGAGGATACGGTGATCACCTGTCCCAGCTGTGGCTACACGGCCAACGCCGAGAAGGCGGTGGGCGCCCATGCCGGCTCGGCCAAGGAAAAGCCAAAGGCAGAGTTGCTACCCCTGAGCGAGGTCAGCACGCCCGGGGTGAAAACCATCGCGGAGCTGGCCGAGTTCCTGGAAATACCGGAGGCACAAACCCTGAAGGCCGTGTTCTATAGCGCGGATGACCAGTTGGTGTTCGTGACGATTCGGGGAGACCTGGAGGTCAACGAGATCAAGCTCAAGAACCTGCTGCGCTGCAACGAGCTGCGGCTGGCAACCGACGAGGAGGTAACCCAAGCCGGCTTGGTGGCCGGCTCCGCTTCCCCCATCGGCATCCAAGACATCAAGCGAGTCGCGGACCCCTCCATCTCCAGTGGCAGCAACTTCGTCGTGGGCGCCAATAAGCCGGATACGCATCTCAGAAATGCCAACTATCCCAGAGACTTCCAGGTGGATTGTCTTTCCGACATCGCTCTAGCTCAGCCCGGGGACATGTGCCCACATTGCTCCGCACGTCTGGAGGCTATCCGGGGCGTCGAGGTAGGGCACATCTTTAAACTGGGGACCTTTTTCAGCGAAACCCTGGGCGCTCTTTTCCTGGACCAGAACGGCCAGCAGCATCCGATGCTGATGGGCTGCTACGGAATAGGAGTGGGGCGTCTCCTGGCTGCGGCTATAGAGCAGAATCACGATGACCGGGGAATAGTATTCCCCACGCCGATTGCCCCTTACCAGGTTCAACTGGTCGGCCTCAACTTGACCGATGAGCGGGTGAAAGAGGCCGCTGAACAACTCTATCAGGAGCTCTGGGACCAGGGGATCGAGACGCTTTACGATGACCGTACCGAGGCCGCCGCCGGTGTCAAACTGAACGATGCCGACCTGCTGGGCCTGCCGTTGCGACTGGTGGTCAGCCCTCGCAATCTGAACAACAGTGTAGCGGAGATCAAGGGCCGCCAAGAAACCGAGGCCCAGCTAGTCGCGCTGGACCAGGTCGTGGCTGAAGTCCAACGCCGGCTCAGCCAGTAACTCCCAAGTAGCTACTGCAACCCATTCTCAGGCCGGCCCCATCACCGTCAGATAGTACTCCAGATTAGCTTTCAGTTGGGGAGCGATGGCCCCCTGGTGAGAAGTGGAAAGCAGCAGGAGCAGCCTAAGCTGGGCGGCCAAGTCCTTGGCCAGGTTCTTTTTGGCTTCCTCAATTGTATCTCCCTCCACCGGCACTCGTAATCCCTGCAGCGGCAACTTGGTCTTACATTCCCCCGCCCAGAAGGAATCCAGGCTATCGATAATGATGATGGGGATTTCCGTGTTAATCACAAAGGAAGCGTCCGGCGCTGAATCCGACGGCTGCAGCTTGTCCACCATCACCTTGGTCACTTCGCTGTGGCTGATGTGAAAAGTGGCGGCATTCGGCTTGCTAGTGCTGATGCATCGCCACTCCCAGTCCGCCGGGGTAGCGGCATCCGACCCGGGTTCGATCTCCACCGGACAGGAGAGGTCCTCGGCTATTGGGCGGTCTTCTGAGTTTCGGGTCTCTGAGTTTTGCGTCATTGCGCCTGCGCCCCCTCTTCCGGCTGCGGCTGCGGCTGCGGTTCCGACTCTGGCTCCAGTTCCCACGCCGAATAAACCTGGGCCGGCAGATGTATCGGGCCTACCGCCTCCTCGTACTCCTTCAGGTGCTTGTTGGTGAGCAGGGCCATGGCCTTAAGCATTTGCGGGCTGACCTTGATACGGGCGCGCAAGATGGGCTCCCGCTCCTCCATCTGCTCCCCAAAAAACAGTACCGACGAATAGAGGCTGCTAAATATGTGGAGCGAGTCGGCATAGAAGGTAATCGGCTCCCCGGCCGCCTCACCGTTCTGACTCTGATTGGACTGGGTATCCCCGGGTTTGACGAAGTCGTCTTCCTGGGGCACCTGATCCTCCGGGGGCACGTAGGGACGTTGAATGATCGGCATGAGACCTCCTGTCGTTAAGTATCGCCCCCGGCTCTAAACCCTTGGGGCCGCCGCCGCGCCTCAACTTGGTCGCTATGCAAAAGCCAAGGTGGGACCCGCATGGCCGGTCATACTGAACCCTGCGGGTTTCAGTTCGGCGTTAGTTTAGGTTCCGCCCCATTATACACATGGAATACGGCCTCGTAGCAGGAACGTCGCCATCCAGCCCTTGGGCACCGCATCGACTCCTATCTGGAAACATCTAAATGGTCAGGTGATAAGTAACTGGAGGCGCCCACCATGTCCGAGTTGACCGATTTTCGGCGAGCCAAGGACCATTTTTTCGCCAGTGATTCCCAATCCCCCTTCCTGCCGGAGCAGCTCCGGGATTTCCCTCACCTGGAGTATTTTCCCGAAGATCCATCCTACCGGTTTGTGCTGGAGCTGGTCGAGTTTCCGCCAGAAGAGCGAGAGGTGATTGAAATGGCCACCAGCACGGGAGACGCGCGTCCCAGCCTGCGCTGGGGCAGACTTGATTTTAGCGTAGGGGGGCAATCGGCCACGTTGACTGTCTACAAGTCAGAGGGTAATGAGGAGCTTTTTTTGCCTTTTGGAGATGCCACCAACGGCGGGGAATCTTACGGGGCCGGCAGATACCTGGATCTGGTACCGATGGAGGACGGGCAGCTTTTGGTGGATTTCAACTACGCCTACAATCCTTATTGCGCCTACAACCCCCGGTGGAGTTGTCCCATCCCTCCGGCGGAAAACCGGCTCAAGATACCCATTTCGGCCGGAGAGAAAAAGTATCCGGGTGCCAGGGAGAATTGAGACAACCGCTGAATCCGAGAAATTGGTAGAGGAGAATAGGAAGGGGCTGGAATTATATTTGGCTGGTTGAGCGAGAAAGGTGGTAGTAGCCCACCGCGACTGCCTCCCATTCGTGGGTGGACCTTCTTTGGCCGATCAACCCCAGACGCACCATGATGGCGTAGCCCAGGCGGTCGGGCGACGCGTTGGCGAACCCGGCTATGGCTGCCCTGATCTCTTGTGTCGTATAGCTGAAGAAACCAATTTTACGCGTTTCAGACCAGTTTAACAGCGACTCTTCCAACAGCCGGATTGACGGCACGGACCAGTTGATACCGGAGGGCTGGCAGCAGGCCACGGCCTCGGGGTGGCTATCCTCAGCCAGAAGATCTAACTGAGCCATCAGGCTGATGATCCGATCCCTTCCCTTCAATCCGTTCCGTTTGGGAGAGGCGATGACCCCGGTCCGGAGAAGCCTCCTGGACTCAAAAACCGCCCAGCCCGTCTGCCGAACTCCGGCATCCAGCGCCAGTAGCACTGGGGCTACTCCCGGAGGAGTCGTCAACTCACACCCAGCAGGTGCCCCGCCTCCTCACCCAATCCTTTACGAGGACCAAATATCTGGGGCCATCCGACTTCGCTTCGATGCCCGGTATTCCCTGACCTCGGGGTTGTTTGCGACGGCGTCGACACCCAGCCCCGTTGGTACAGACCGGTGTAGTAGTAGGTGCCGCACTGTAAACAGATCCAATCCCCATCATCAACCGCCAGATCCCCTCCGCATTTGGTACAAGCCTTCAGGCAAAACCAATTCACGACTAGCTCCCTCTACTGTTATCCCCACCCAGGTTTGGAATAGAGAGTCATGACATTCTGCCCTACACCTGGGGAAGCTCCTGATTCTTGAAGACAACTCTATCAGAACATAAGTTCTAATACAATAAGGTTGTGTCAGCTACCAGAGACAATAGCGGGGACGCGGAGCTAACCCATGCGGGCGGTGGAAGTAGTGGCGCGGTAATACTGCACGAAATCAGAGATCGGCCGGCACCGGGTTGAGCCCCGGTCCCAAGATTGATTCAGGTTTGGCTGCCAGGGAAGTGGTTCATCCCGGAGTGGTTAATCCAGCGGACCCACGACCTCGCCAGTTTCCTCGTATACGTACCAGGCCACTAAACGGCGCTCTTCCCCGGGCGGGTAGAACTTCCGAACTTGGTAAATCAGTTCGACCCTCCACCGTCCCCGGTAGGGGTCGAAGGAGGCATTCCAGCCGGCGTCCTTGTCGAGGAATCGGGGCAGCTCGGTAATTTGTTCAATGGCCTTCTGGGGAGACCAGCTGGGCCCCGGGCCGGGAGTTCCTTTCGGCCGCTCCACCTCATCGGACCCGCAGGCCAGCGCTGCCAGCAACAGGCCGATTCCAAGAAGTAGAAGGAGGATTCTGGGAAACCTGTCCATTCGATGATACCTGACCATTAACTGTTTGCTGTCTACCCAAGAAAAGACTAGCAGAGCGAATAGCTAATATCCATGACATTCCGGGACATTCCGCCAAAAGGGGTGCCTGCCTTGGCTCACCACGGGGAGTCCACCTGTTCGAGCGGAGGATATTAGCCCCTTTCTTCAGAGCCAGAACCGATGATCCACATGGAGCAGATGGAGGCAAAAGTCAGCGCCATGGACAGGGAGAAGGCCAGAGCGTAGTCGCCCCGCAGGTCGAACAATAAGCCGCCCAACACCGGTCCCACCGCGATTCCCACTCCTCGACCCACTTCCACCAATCCCATTACAGTGCCCAGGCTGTTGACGGGGTAAATGTCGGTGGCTTTGGCGGCTACCACCAAACCGCTTACTCCTTCGCTGAGACCGGCCAGCCCGACGTATACGATAAGTGGCCATATATTGTCCTCCCCGCCGTAGAGAAGCACCAGGAGAATCGAGGCGATGAACAGGCTCATTGAGATGGTATAACTAATCTCCCGACCGAAGGCGTCGGATAACGCTCCGGTGATGGGACGGCCGATGAGGTTCAGCAAGCCCGCTATTCCTATTGCTCCTGTGGCCTGGAGCGGGGTATATCCCGCCAGCAGGAAGAAGGCCACCAGATGCAATCGAGTTATTTGATTGCCGATGGACCCCAGGCCCCGGGTGATTATCAGCATCCATACCGACCGCCGCCGGAGAATATCTCCGACGGCGAGAGGGTGGCTCATTGTCTCTTGGGTTGAATATGCCGGGGTTGAGTTCGCCGGAGCTTCCGACACCCGCACCGGCGGCGCCCGGTGCAGTGGAGCTGGAGGCCGCCTTTGAAACAGGAAATTAGCCGGGGCCACCAGCAGAAAAAACACGATGCCGTAAACCTGATACGCCGCCCGCCACCCGATGCTGGCGACCAATACCCCAGCCAATGGGGTAAATATGAGCTGTCCGGTTGGGTTGCCGGAGTCGGCCAGGCCGAGCACCCGCCCCCGAGTCTGGGGAAACCAGGGCGCCAAGACCGCGGTATTCGCGAAGGAGGAGATGGATGTTTGACCGATAGCCTCTATTACGCTATACAGGATAAACAGCTGCCACAAATCGGTGACCAGGCTGCTGCTCACCCAACCTATCAGAATTAAGATACCGGCCAGGGGGAACATGACTCGTGGGCCGGTACGGTCCAGGAACCTGCCCAGGAAAGGTGCGGCGAAGGCCCCAACCAATCCGGAAGCGGAAAACACCGCTGAGGTAGCCAAGGCACTGCTGTGGAAACTCTCCCGCAGCGCGACGAAAAAAACCGGCTCACTGTTCTTGATGCCGCCCTCGACGGTCAGGTTGGTAAAGGACAGGCCGAAAATAGCCCAGCCATAGTGGGCCTTTCGCCTAACGGAGGTTACAAAGGAGGTTACAATTGCCATATCCCGCCGATAGATTCACCCGAAGATTCGTCGGTTTTCAGCGCCCCGCCGAGCCGCCTCAACATCGCCTCAACCTGAGCGCCTTCGTTGCTTGCCTAGGCGGCTCCATTAGGCGGAGAAGGCTGCCAGCCGGGAGATTAGCCTGCGAGATTATACACCTACCCGGAAAATCCGCAGGGCCTTCACCCAAGCCTGCCAGAATCCCCTGAGTTGGGAGGCCGTCGCCCAGCCGATCCTGGCGCCGCCGAGGATCACGTCCTCCGGGCCGGTAGATTTTCCTTGACCGTCTCCAGCGCCAAAACTATAATGGGGTGGCGAATTAGGGGTATACACTGCTCACTTTCCGTAGCCGAGGACGTTACAAATTGACCCAGCCCACAACTCAGTCCATAGAGGAATTGGAGCAGCGTGCCCTAAAAGAGCTGGCCGGGGCAAACGATGCTGACGCCTTGGAGCGGTGGAGGGTGGCCTACTTGGGCCGCCGAGGCGAATTGACCACCTTCCTCAGAGGGCTGGCCCAGTTACCGTTGGAGCAGCGCCGGGAATTGGGCGCGCTGGGTAACCAGACCAAGAGCAGCCTGGAGGAGGAGCTGGTCCGGCACAGCCAGGAGATCAGCCAGCGGCTTTTGGCCCGCACCATAGACCAGGAACGCCTGGACGTTACTCTGCCCGGCCGGCCAACAACTATAGGACGGCTTCATCCCACGACCCAGGTGGTACGAGAGATAACCAGCGCTTTTAGCTCCATGGGCTTCAGCGTGGTGGAGGGCCCTGAAGTGGAGTGGGAGCGCTACAACTTTGAGATGCTCAACATTCCCCATGGTCACCCAGCTCGGGACATGTGGAACACCCTGTGGATCGATTACCGGGATGAAGCCGGGCGGCAGCCGATGCTGCTGCGAACCCACACGTCTCCGATGCAGGTTCGCGTTATGGAAAGCACTCAGCCGCCCATTAGAGTGGTGGTTCCAGGCAAGTGCTACCGGTACGAGGCGACGGACGCCACGCATGAATGGCACTTCTATCAGATAGAGGGTCTGGCCGTGGATGAAGGGATTACCTTCGCCGACCTGAAAGGCACCCTGTACGAGTTCGCCCGGCGATTGTTCGGTGAAGAGCGCAAGGTGCGCTTTCGCTGCGATTACTTCCCCTTCGTGGAACCCGGCGTGGATATGTCCATCGACTGCTTCGCCTGTGACGGAGGGGGAGAGGGCTGCCGGATTTGCCGGGACAGCGGCTGGATCGAAATCATGGGGGCGGGAATGGTGCATCCCCAGGTGCTAAAGGGGGTTGGCTACGACCCCGAAAAATACACCGGCTTCGCCTTCGGACT
>JADFQT010000101.1 GCA_022561675.1 Chloroflexota bacterium | reverse complement strand
ATTTAGATCTACAAGTTTAGAACTTTCGTCAAGGATTAAAAGCTTTGCCCTGATGGACACGGGTTGGGCACGGGGAGAGCCGAATAATTCCCTAGCCCCGCTCCGTCTGAGGGGATACCGGATACCACTCTTTCCCAGGCTGGGCCGGCGTCTGTACCCGTTTCTGTACCTGTTCCCCGCCGCTGTTTTGCTTTTTCATTAACGAATCCCGCGCCAACGAATCCCGATACATCCGCTCGTACAACCTCGATAATTGCTTTGTGCTACTTTCGACCCGCCCGGTTGCTGCCTCGGCGCGGGAATTCCGCCTGGTAGACATAAAGAAGAAGATGCCCGAAAGGGCTGCGGCCCCCAGTGCCAGCAAAACCGACGCTCCCGCCGCCACCAATGGAAATATCTGGGTAAGGGATGCTACCTCCTGCATATCTCTCCTCGAGTCCTCACCGAAGTAAACTCAGAAAGCGCCAAAAGCGCCGACCGAGAAACTACCCGGCTCTAGCTTCCGGTCTGAGCGCAAATGGTTTCCCCACGGATGGTATGTGGCTCCGGGTGGGGGTTTGGAAGGATTCAGTATCTAGCCAGAATCGCGGTCAGGTCCTCCAGGCGCCCTTCGCTGAAAATGCCGGCAGAGTTGCGCATTTGATGGAGGCCTCCCCGGCGGAGCTCAAACTCCGGTGTGACGACGGATGATCGGATGTAAATAACGGTGGGATATACGTCCCGCATGTCCTCTGGAATGGTCACCGCCGCATACCGCTGGCAGGAACTCCACTCGGCTTCCGCCAGGTCCAAGAGCTTCTTAGCCTGGTCTGCCGCAATGCTGGTAAGGGCCTGGTAGGTGCGGGAACTGGTTTCGATCATGGAACTTCCTCCGGCTTCTAATTTAGGGGCAACGCCTTTTTTGGTGAACTCGTCAGGTATCGGTCGCGGCTCAGTGCCGGATAAACCCACTCCTGAAAAGAGACTCTGGATGCTGCTGCGAATAGCCAGGAGCGATTGAAATCCTTCAAGATTGGGTTCTCCAAATCCTCCGATGGGACTGTCCCTTATTATTCAGGAACTTCACATCAGCGGAGCAATGCCAGCCAGGCACTTATATACAGAAAACGTTAGCGACATTTACTGTATATATGGTCTTACAGCGGAATCTTGGTGTCAAGGCCGCAGCGGCCCTAAAAAAGCGATTGTGTAAATTTACCGCTATTTCTGGTAGCATGCTGACATAAACTGCTGGAATACGCCAGTGGCTGAACCAGACACAACCGACACCAAACACTTGATCGGCGAGCGACTGAAGACTGCCAGAGAACTGGCCGGCCTGACCCAATCTCAGGTCGCCGAGCGGTTGAGCGTCTCCGAAATGACCGTTTACCGATGGGAGAGCGGTAAGTTCGAGCCCTCCTTCGCAAAATTGCAGGCCCTGGCCAGGCTTTTTCAGCAGCCTATGGAAGGATTGTTGGGCGGGATACCCGCAGCCGGCGAATCCAACGTATCTGCCCCAGTCGCCCACGTGCGTCTCAAGGGGTATGTGTCCGCCGGACTGAGCCGGGAAGACTGGGATGCGGACTTGGGTACTGTGCCGGTTTCGGAGCAAGTGGCGCTGCAATATCCCGGACTATACGCCCTGATGGTGAGCGGAGACTCGCTGGAATCCCAGGGCATCCGCTCCGATGATTTACTATTTTTGAATCCAGTCGCCAACTTGCGATCGGACAAGCTCTACGTTATCCGTACGGAGACCGGGGAGCCGTCTCTCCGAGTCATCAGCCTGGAGGAAGGCCGGATTCTGCTGCGGTCTGGGTTTGATCGATATGAGGAGCTCGCCATCAACGGCGCAGAGTTCCTGGGTCAAGTGGTGTGGCACCTGCGCCGGATGGACTAGCCTGGCCAGTCTAGGGGCCGCCGCTAACGCCAGCCAGGTTCCCGGCCAGATTTATGCCGTATAATGCCTTCATTCGGCAAAGGCCCGCCAATAATAGGCGCATCAGGTTTCAGAAGGAGACAGCTGGGATGATTGAGCAGGAAAGGCTGGTTGGTTCATTCTGCGATTTGGTTCGCATCGACAGCCCGTCGGACGAAGAGGAGGAGGTGGCGCTGCACCTTACCGATCGGCTGAGTCGGCTGGGATTTTCCGTGGTCCGGGACGCCCACGGCAACGTGATCGCTTCCGAAGATGGGGAAAATCCGCTCCTGCTATCGGCGCACATGGATACCGTGGAGCCGGGCCGGGGTATTGAACCCATCATCAATGGAGACCGAATAACCTCCGACGGCACCACTATTCTGGGCGGCGACTGCAAAGCCGGCGTAGCAGCCATCCTGGAAGGCCTGGAATCGGTTAGCGAGGACGGGACGTCCCGACGCCCGGTGCAGGTGGTTTTCACTCGCGGCGAGGAGATCGGTCTGGTGGGGGCCTCCAACCTGGATTACTCGATGATCCGGGCCAGTGAAGCGGTGGTTTTCGATGGCAACGGTCCGGTCAACACCATAACCGGAGCCAGCCCCACCTACATGCGATTTGACATAACTATCAAGGGAAGGGCGGCGCATGCCGGTGTGGAACCGGAAAAAGGCTTGTCGGCCATTAGAATCGCCACGGAAATCATCAATGAGCTGCCCAATGGGCGCCTGGACGATGAGACGACATTTAATGTTGGGTTAATCTCCGGAGGCTCGGTGAGAAACGCGGTTCCGGCGGAGGCTACTTTCGGCGGCGAGTGGCGAAGCCGGAATACCGAGACCCTGGATTCCATCAAGATGCAGCTGCTGACAACCCTGGAGCGGGCCAGGGAGCGCTATAAGGAGGCCACCATTGAGGAGGACCTGGAGGTCATGTTCCAAATGTACAACCTGGACCCGGAGGAGCAGATTGTACGGCTGGTCACCCGGGTAATGAGAGATATGGACCTGGTCCCCAACATCCGTCCCTCGGGTGGCGGCACCGACGGCAATGTCATGCGCCTCCACGGAATCGAAAGCGTGGTGGTGGGGATGTCCACCAATGAGATGCACACGGTGGACGAATATGTGATAATACCCGACCTGGTAAACACTGCCCGGTTCTGCCAGGAGGTAATCAGTTTCGCCCATTAGCGGCTTTCAGCCCCGGCGCGAGGATAAGCCAGCATAAGCCGGGAACCCGCTAGAGGGGCATCCGGGCGATACCCTTTAGCTCGGCTTCGAACTCCTGCCGCTGCCAGGCGCGAACCTCCGGTTCATCCACCGCAGGCCGGTGATTCTCCCCGCCGCCAGCGTGCGGCACCCCATGCAGCGCCCATCGCTCCAGGCTGGGGGTGGGCCAGAGCAGCGCGGGATCCAACCCCAGGGCCGCACCCCGTTCGGTCCGCCATTGTTTGAATCGCTGCAGCCTCGCCCGGGACTCGGGAGTCCAAGACCGCTCCCTCCGCTCTCGCGGCGCGCGGTGATATTCCGGACCCTGCTGACCCCTGGCGATGGCGGCCTGAATGAGCGTACCCCATCGCCGCAACACCGGGGAGGAAAGTCCCGCAATGCCTTTCCCTTCCAATAAGGCGGCTCTGGAGGTAGAGCAGGATTGGGCGATACGGACCAGCACCTCATTTGACAGAACTTTGAACGGAGGGCAGTCGAGTCGAGCCGCCGCCTCCTCCCGAGCCAGGAAAAGCTCCTTTAAAATCGCCAGTTCACTGGGCGTCAACCGATCGCTGCCCTTAACCCGCAAAAATGTCACCTCCGGCGGTTGGGGAGGCGAGTATTTCGTCTTTTGCAGCCGTTGACACTCCTCCTCCACCCATGCCAGCCGGCCAACCTGAAGCAGCCTTTCTCTTAAATTCGCCGCCACTTCGACCAGGTATGCCACATCGTTGGCGGCGTACTCTATTGCCAGGCTGCTGAGGGGGCGGCTCCCCCAGTCGGAAGTTTGCATCTTCCGGCTTTTGGGAATCGTTATCCCCAGGGAATTCTCCAGCACCGACGCCAGGTTGGGGCTGGTCGAGCCGAGGAATCTCGCGGCGACTTGAGTGTCGAACAAGCCCTGCATTGTGAAGCCGTAGTCCCTATTTAGCGTTCGCAGGTCGTAGTCGCTGCCGTGGAGCACCTTACCTATGGAAGGGTCGTCCAGGAGCCGTCCCAGCGAGGAAAGGTCATCTACCGCCAGCGGGTCCAGAAGAAAGGTCTCTTCCCTGGTTCCTATTTGAATCAGGCATACTCGCTCCCGGTAGACATACAAGCTGTTGGACTCAGTATCCAAAGCCAATTCAGTTTCCCGACCCAGGTTGGCGGCGATTTCCTCCCAGTCGGCTTGATCGGTCACCAGGATTGCTCGGCTCAAATTTACTCCATCTTTGCTGCCAATCCTGCCAATCGGGATTGGCTGTTGGCGTTGGAAGGGAGTATACCAGAGGGAGATTCGCGGTTATTTAAGAGCGGTTGTGAAAATATTCAAAGGGCGGCTCATCATCCCTCGACAAGCTCTGACCGTCAACGGCTTCCCCGTACATGGTTCGACGAGCTCACTACGAACGACAGCTTCATATACACCCTCTTTGCGGCACCCCGGACCACCTAAGGCTTTCCAACAGGCTTGCGCCTTTGCGCCGTCCGGCCCTGATGCTATACTCGCTCCACCAACCGAGGGGTGCAATCACCGGTTCAATATCAGTTCATCAGGTCAAGAACAATTACAGGCAGAGGGCGATTATGAACGGCGCCGAGCTAAAAGCGACTTTGAAATCCGGAGGAAGGGTCTTCGGCACCATGATCAGCGTTAGCCGGAATCCCCGGTGGATTCCGGTGTTGGATGGGGTAGGGCTGGATTTCGTGGTCATCGATACTGAGCACGGACCCCGCAGCCGAGGGGAATTAGCGGATTTCCTCACCATGTTCAACACTACCGGCGTCGTGCCTATCGTTCGCATTCCCACCCCGGATTCTCACTACGTTACGATGATCGTGGACGCTGGCGCCCAGGGGGTGCTGGCGCCCTACTGCGAAACGGTGGACCAGGTAAAGGAAGTGGTGGGCGCCGCCAAGTGGCGTCCCTTGAAGGGTGAGGCGGTGCGGCGGCTGGTCGATACCGGTGAACATATCAGCGAGGATACCCGAGCATACCTGGAGGAAAGGAACCGCAACAACATCGTGATCATAGGCATCGAAAGCGTGGCCGCGGTCAAAAACCTGGAAAACATCCTGAATGTAGATGGTATCGACGGCATCTTCGTCGGTCCCAATGACATGAGCATCTCGTTGGGTATCCCCGACCAATACCACCGTCCCGAATATCAGGAGACGGTTAAGAGGGTAATTGATACCTCCGAGGCTCACGGCATTCCGGTCCTGGTCCACCATCAGACCCCGGATCTATCCACCTACTGGATCGAGCAGGGGGCTCGCTTTGTGCTGCACGGCACCGACCGGCGGGCCTTGGCCGAGGGCTTCCGCGCCGACTTTACCCGGCTGCGGGACTTCGCCGAGGGGCTGGAGTAACCTCGTTTACTAGCCTAATCCTTAGCCGCAGCGCTCCCCGGCGGGTCCCAGCGCCGCCGTAGAGACTCGACGTAGACCCGGTCGTAGTCGCCGTGATGACCGGTGTGGGATCCCTCGATCAGCTGCTCGGCCCAGAGGTAGTCCACATCGCCCCATTGAATTGGGTAGGGCGTCTGGTCAAAGAAAGCGGTCACCGCCTGATTAGGGTCTCCCGCCTCCACGTAACCCAGCATCTGAAAATTGTCGTACATATTGCCGGCGGCGGACACGAACTGCCCCTTCATCGCCGCCAGCACTATAAACTGAGACATTTTAACTCTTGAGCGATGTCAGCTATTAGCCGTACAGCCTGTCCAAAAAATGGGATAGGGTTCGACTACCATTGTTTTAATTAGGGCGAGTCGTTGGTTGAAACAGAGTGGTTGGTGGCTTGGGCTATTCCTCCTTCACGCCGACCGCCACCACCAACTCGCACGGCGACTCAAACCCGTCAGTCCCCTCGAACTTCTTGAACTCTAACCCGATCTCCTCCCATATGTCCTGTCTCTTGCTATCGTCCAATCCCGCGAGCATTTCCTGCAGAGTGCCTGAGGACTCCTCCCTCCAGCGTAGACACTCGGCGCCGGAGGCCATCCTTACCGGCGCTGAAAATAGTCGAGTCTCCACATCCTTAAAGCCGCCCTCCCGTAGGGCTGCCCCCAGGACACCAGGCGCACCTAAGCTAAAGGGGCCAGGCTGACCGGGTGATGGCGACGGCAGTTGGGCGTGACGGCGAATTATAGACACGGGGACTGAGAAGAAAGGACTACGCTCGGGAGTGCTAAACACAATCACCGAGACTCTCCCGCCTGGCTTGAGCACGCGCCGGATTTCCCTCAGGGACCGCTGAAGATTGGGGAAGTACATCAAACCCAAACGAGAAATGACTGCGTCGAACGAGGCGTCTTCCAACTCCAGATTCTCGCCGTCCATGACCCGCGCCTCCACATTTTCCAAGCCTGACGTGCGGGCAGACTGCGCGGCAAAAGCAACCAAATTTGGGGCTATGTCGGTTGCCAGCACATAGCCGGTTGGTCCAACCCGCCTGGCTGCCGCCAATGTTTGATCCCCATCTCCAGCGGCCAGATCCAACACGTGATCTCCTGGCTCAATCGCTGCCAGGTCCAGCATTAGCTCGGTAGCTGGCCCGAGCCATTGGGAAATGAAAGGAATCCACCTGTGCCACCCTTCCGCCGTCTTTTGCCACTCGGCACGGATGGCATCTTTGTACTTTATCGCGTCGAACTCCAAGTTGCTCCCTTATCGAGTCAGGATATGCACGGTGGTCACATCTCCGGCGCCGGAGCACTGGGCCAGCCCAACTCGGGGTCCGGCGGAGGCCGAGCCGTGCCTACCGGTTACCTGCCGAGGACCGGCCTCCTGCCGCAGCTGAATGACTGTCTCGTGAATCATGCGGATACCCGTTGCGCCGAAGGGGTGTCCCATGGCCAGCAGGCCCCCGTCAGTATTGGTCGGTATGTCGCCGGTCAAAGCCGTGCGGCCTGCCGTGGTAGCCTGCCAAGCCTCCCCGGTGGGTACAATTTGCAGGGCCTCCAGCTGCTGCAGCTCGCCGATAGTCGAGGCGTCGTGAACCTGAATCAGGTCCACATCATCTGGGCCCAGCCCGCTCATCTCGTAAGCCTCCAGGGCCGCCGGCTCGGTGCGATAGGGGCTGAAGGCCGAGTGGTCGCTGCCCCGCCCGTTGTAGTTACCGGAACGCAGCACCGCGGCGGCTATGCCAATAGCCCGCTGGGAGGTCAGGCCGTACTGGTCCAAGGCCTCCCTGGCGCAAAGCACGGCGGCGGCGGCGCCCTCGCTGGTGGGACAGCACTGATACAGGGTCAGTGGGTCGGCTATGAGGCGGGAACCCAGCACCTGCTCCACCGTATAAGTTTCCTTGCGATGGGCGTAGGGATTGAGCGAGGCGTTTTGGCGGGACTTGACCGACACCTGAGCCAGCGAGGTGGCGGGAGCTCCGGTCTCGGCCATGTACCGGCGCATCCGGAGCGCGTACCCGGCCATCATGTGGTCGGCGCCAATGTACCGGTCCGGGCTTTCCGCGGCGGTGACCGTAACCGGTCCGCTGGGGACCTTCTCCGCGCCAAAGGCCAGCGCCAGATCAAACATGCCGCTGCTGATGCCCCAGTAGGCCTGCCAAAAGGCGGTGGAGCCGCTGGAGCAGGCGTTCTCCACGTTTATAATCGGTATCCCGGTCAGTCCCAACGCCGCCAGGGCCGTCTCACCCACGGACATGCCGTGGTAGTAGACATGGCCGAAGTAGGCCACCGGTATGTCGGTCCAACCCACTCCACCGTCCTTCAAGGCCTCCACCACGGCGGACCGCGCCAGGGAAGCCAGGTCCTCCTTGGGAAACCGGCCAAAGGGATGCAGCCCAACACCGACCACCACCACCTCCCGTCCGGGACGGAATCGGCTCATAACACCCCCTCTAAATCTCCCCCTTGGCAAGGGAGAAACCAGCTATCTAGACACCCCACAAGGCAGGTTTGAAGCATACTCAGCCCTATTTAGAATCTATCTCAAAACGACCCATGTCATTCCGAAGGAGCGAAGCGACTGAGGAATCTAAATCTTGGTCCGTAAAGCCTCAGGAGTCAGTATGACAGTTACACCTTAGCCAATGGCGTCAGGATCATGTGCCCAGGGACTTTAGACCCCTCGCGGAGTTTATCCTGAGCAACGCCGAAGGGCTCGGGGTGACATTGTGAGACGGTTACTTATCTGGTGGACGCCACTTGTAAACCGCCAAAACCTGGTTGGATTCAGCTACAGATACCCTTTCCAGGGCCAGCTCCATAGGCATGCCGAGTTTTAGTCCGCCGGGTTCGCTATCGATTATTTCCGCCAGCACGTGAGGTCCTTCCGGTAGCTCGACCTCTCCCAAGGTATAAGGAACCTTCCCCGGCCAACCTGCGGGCGGCACTCGGACCACGGTGAAGCTATAAAGGGTGCCCTGCCGGCTGAGCTGTACTGACTCCAGGTCGCCGGAAGAGCAGGCCTGGCAAAAGATGGCTGGGCCGAAGACACAGACCTGACACTGGCG
>JADFQT010000308.1 GCA_022561675.1 Chloroflexota bacterium | reverse complement strand
GCGGCGGTCGGCGCCCGGTATAGGCTTTAATTCACAGACTTTAATTCAAGGGAGGACTGGACCTGGTGAAATCGAGCTTCAACGAGGTTGCAGCTCGGAATATACGCGATGGTATACGGGCACAGCCAAATGGCCTGCCAACAATCACGCCAGCCCCTGTCTCAGATGGTCCGCTGGGAGAAGTTCGGAGCCGGTTGAAGCAGGATTCTAGCGCCGGGCGCCATCAGCCGGAGTCTCCTAACTTGGAGGTGACCATATAAAGCCAGGTGGAACCCAGACCGAAGGGTTCCCAGTCCGTAGAGCCGTAGGCCTGGTGATTGCCGAATCCCGCCTGCTCCAAAAGACCGCATAGCTCCCGATAGGTGTACAGCCGAAGGGAAAGATGCTTCTTTTCGGTCAAGCCTCCCCGTATAAAAGTCCAGTCGGACTCTACCCGGCTGGTAACATGGTCAAAGGTTCGCTCCTCCAGCACCAGCAGGTCTCCCACCTGCCACCATATCCTTTCCTGGGACTCCATCTCGGGAAGGCGGGTTTCGATCAGGGGCGTATCCAGCACGAATGCTGCACCTGGCTTCAGAGCGTGGGAAACCGCCATCAGAAAGTCGGCGTTCCCCGCATCATCAAAGTACCCAAAGCTGCTCCACCAGCAAAAGGCGGCGTCAAACTCACCCGGCCAGGGGAGATCACGCATGTCCCGGCACTCCCAGCTGACCGCCGCATCCAAGGCGGCGGACCGGCTCTTGCCCGACTCCAACAGCGGGTGAGAAATGTCTACTCCGGTAATCCGGTAGCCCCGCCGGGCCATCTCCAGGGATAGGCGGCCCCCACCGCAGGGCACGTCTAGGATTCTAGCGTCTGGCGCCAACTGTAGCGCCTGCTGGAGGAAATCGGCCTCAACCTCAGTCTGATTCTCGTCCCGGGAATCCCGAACAAAATCCAGCGCCAGGCCCGAGAAAAAATTCCGCCACCAATCGGGATCAGTCTCCATCATGGAAGCCCATGAGACCGCTTCTTCCAACCCGCATCGAGTCAAGGTCAGTTGTTATTCCACCGGTTACTATTTGCCCAAGAAGCAGGATTACTCCGCCCCCAGATCCCGGGCGGTTTGTCCGAACCCCCGGTCCAGCACCGAAAGGATCTCGTCGACCTCTCCGGAGGTTACGCAAAGGGGCGGCATGATGTTCATCGCGTCGCCGCCGCGCAGCAGTATTCCCTGTTCGGCAAAGGACTGGGTCAACCGAGCTCCCAGTTCGGCTTCCGGCGGGAAATACTCCTTGGTCTGCCGGTCTCGAACGACTTCCAGGCCACAGAACAGTCCCAATCCTCTAACGTCGCCGATTATCCGGTGCTTCTGCTTCAGCTCCTCCAGCCCGTCCAACAGGTAGCGGCCCATCCGCGCGGAATTCTCCGCCATCTCTTCCTGCTCCATAATTTCAATATTCTTCAGGGCAGCGGCGGCGGCCACCGGATGCCCGCCGAAGGTAATGACGTGGCGGAAAGCCGCCTTCTGACTGCCGACAAAGGAGTCGGCGATGGGTTTGCGAACGATGGCCCCACCCATGGGAATATATCCGCTGGTAATTCCCTTGGCGACCGTCATAATGTCCGGGGTGATGCCCCAGTGCTCGCAGGCGAACATCTTGCCGGTGCGCCCGAAGCCGGTAATCACCTCATCTGCAATGAGCAGACAGCCATACTTGTCACAGATCTCCCGCAGCCGGGGCCAGTAGTTGGGGCCTGGGACCACCGCCCCCATGGGGCTCGATACCGGCTCAGCCACCACCGCCGCGACGGTCTCAGGTCCCTGAAACTGGATCATCTCCTCGATGGCGTTTACACAGCGCTCAGCGCACTCCTCGGGCGTGCGGCCTCCGTATTCGCAGCGATACGGGTTGGGCTGAGGAACGTGGAAACATCCGGCCAGCAGCGGCTCATAATCGACTTTGGGAAAAAAGGCGGTGCTGCCCAGGGCCAGGGCGCCGAAGGTCGCCCCATGGTAAGAGCCTTTTCGGCTGATGAACTTGATCCTGGTCGGCTCCCCTTCGCGCTTGAAGTAGGCCCGAGCCAGCTTCATGGCGGTCTCCACCGCCTCGGAGCCGCCGCTGGTGAAGAAACTGCGGGAGAGATCCCCAGGGGTGATGCTGGCAAT
>JADFQT010000307.1 GCA_022561675.1 Chloroflexota bacterium | reverse complement strand
GGTAGATTATCGATATCATTGCATGAGGAGGTGAATTCGAGCCAGCTAGGCCGGGTCTGGGTCGCACCATTGGATGTGATCCTCTCAGACCATGACGTGGTGCAGCCGGACCTCTTATTCGTATCTAGCGGGCGAGCGAATATCGTAACCGAGGCCAACGTTCAGGGCGCGCCCGACCTGGTGGTGGAGATTCTTTCCCCGGCCACGGCCCAGCACGACCGGGAATACAAGCGGACCCTTTACAGCCGCCACGGCGTGCGCGAATACTGGTTGGTGGACCCGGAGGAGGATATGGTCGAGGTATGGATCGAGAGTGATTCCGAGGCTGAGACTGGGCTGGTCCTAGCCGCCGCTTACCAGCACGGAGATACCCTGGCATCTCCTCTGTTGAAGGGCTTGAACATTCCGCTGGAGGCCATCTTCACCTAGGACGCACTGCCGCCCTGGGAGTGGCCGCTACAAGAACCTTTCGGCCGCCGCCGCAAATCCCTTCAGCGCCCCCTCCAACACCCAGTCCTCCACGCAGTAAGAGATGCGGAAATGCCCCGGCGTGCCGAAGCCCTTGCCGGGCACCGTCAATACGTTCCATTCCTGCAGCGCATCCACGAAGGCGGCATCGTCCTCCAGGGGAGACCTGGGGAACAGGTAGAACGCTCCCTGGGGCTTCACCACCGAATACCCCATTTCGGTGAGTTGAGAATACAGGTAATCCCGCTTCCGCTGGTAGTCGGCCACGTCGACGCTGATGCCCTGCAGTGATCGGATCACGTGCTGCATCAGCGCCGGGGCGTTGACGAAGCCCAGGGTTCTGGTGCAAAAGATTAGACCGTCCACCAGCTCTTCCCGTTGAGGGTAGGCCGGATGCACCGCTATGTAGCCAATCCTCTCCCCGGGCAGGCCCAGGTCCTTGGCATGGGAATTTACCACTATAGTGTTTTCATAGTGGGGAAAGACCTGAGGATAAATCAGATCGTCGTAGAGTAGCCGCCGGTAAGGCTCATCGCTAATCAAAAAGATTTCGCTGCCATGCTCTTCCTGCTTACGACGCAGTAGCTGGGCCAGTGCCTCCAACTGCTCGCCGGAGTAGACCGCCCCCGTGGGGTTGTTGGGCGAGTTGACGATGATTCCCCGGGTTTTGGAGGTAATGGCCGCTTCGATGGCCGGTAGGTCCAGCTGAAAATCCTGGCCGGTGGAAACGACCACCGGGACACCGTTGTGGTTGTCGATATAGTAAACGTACTCAACAAAGTAGGGAGCCAGGATAATGACCTCATCGCCGGGATTGAGGATAGTCCGCAGCACTACGTTGGCGGCTCCCGCGGCGCCACAGGCCATGACAATTTCGCTGAGCGAGAAGGGCAATCCCGTTTCCTGGGCCAGGGTTTCAGCCACGGCCTGACGGGTCTCCGGATAACCGGCGTTGGGCATGTAGCGATGCAGGCCGGGCGCGGTGCTCTGGGCCAGCCGGATTAACTCTTGCCTAAACTGCTCCGGCGGCTCAACTATGGGATTTCCCAGGGAAAGGTCAAAAACCTTATCGGCGCCGTACTGGGCCTTGAGGGCAATGCCAGCTTCGAACATCCGCCGGATCCAGCCGCCTTCATCCATGGACCTGCGCACGTTGCGGGAAATCGGCATGTTGCTCTTCCCCAATCGCTCTTTGATTTGACTTTTTGGCGCCAGTGGATTCTAACAAGGGGCTGACGCGGGTGGCAAATGAGGTCCATCGCCCCGGCTTCACCTTGTTAGCGTTTGCCCTTCTCAGCCTTAGCCTTTTTGGCGGGCAAAGTTCGGCAAAACTGGACGCCCAGATCGACCCATTCCCGCAGCGCAGCTGGAGTTGCAATACCGCCCGGCGCCACAAAAACGAATCCCTTCATTGGCCGGCCGGTAAAATCCATGGGCGCGGCATGAGGCCGGGTCAAAGCCTCTTCGTAAAGGTCCTGGCCCAGCCGCACCATCAGCCGGTCCTGCTCCACTCCAACGCACATGTTTCCAGCGAGCATAAAGGTCAATCCCCCGAACATCTTCCTCTCTGTCAGCCCTGACTGACCGGCCAAGACCCCTCTGACCCGCTCGGCTAGCTGCTCATCGTAGGGCATATTTCTACGCCTCGCCATCCAATTTGTCACCGGCGGCTATCATCCCCGGAGCTT
>JADFQT010000100.1 GCA_022561675.1 Chloroflexota bacterium | reverse complement strand
GAAGCTGGTGTTGACCGGCAACCCCTTGTCTCAATCGGGGGAGTTCTTTGATTGCTTCCATGAAAAGCGGGGCCGCTGGGCCACCGTCAATATCTCCGCCCTAGACACTCCCAACGTGATCGAAGGCCGGGAAGCCATTCCTCGCCTGGTGACGAGAGAGTGGGTAGGGGAGAGGAAGGAAGACTGGGGCGAAGACTCTCCGTTGTACCAAGCGGCGGTGCTGGGTGAGTTCCCCGAGAGTTTGGAGGATGCGCTTATACCGCTAGCTACGGCTACTGCGGCGTCAAGGCGGGAAGCCGCGGCGGACACCACCGCGCCCACGGTGTTGTCGGTGGACGTGAGCAGGAGTAGTGGACCGTCTGCGGGAGCTGGGTTATTCGGTAACACCATTTTTAATGGCGGTGAAGCGCCCGCCGGTTCTAAAGGTAGGGAGCGGTTCGCCAACCGGATCTCTTACGAGGAGTTTAACGTCGTGTCCGGCACGGACCACTTCCGCCACCGTGTGGGAGCCTACGAAGCCCGTGCCTCCTGTGACGAGTACTTTCATGAGTTACCTCCTTTTCGGAAGATTGGCAGTCCTCTCTTGATAATGTCCACAGTCAGGCTCTCGCTTTCTATCTGTCTGAATTTCTGGGTCCCACCTCAGACCACGGCCATGCACCTCCGACAGAGCAAGTAGCTTTACAAGAGGTTCTCAATGGGATTCTCTATTTGCTGCCTGACCCTGCCAGCGTGTAGGTGCATTTCGTGCTCTTGCTGCTGGCACCCAGACTAAAGAGAGACCCCGACGAATCGGAGCCTCTACAGTACAAGTGAATCCACCGGGTCAATCCTTGTGCTGAAGGAAGAACTCCCGGGCTTCGCCAAGCACCAAGTCTGGATATTCCATGGGCAGAAAGTGGGTACCTTGGCCCATTGCCTTCACCCGCGTCCCGGCGGCCAACTTTTGGAATTGCTGGACTCCTTCCGAGCCAGGAGCCTGACCACCAGGATAGTCGCCCAAGAGCAACAAATATTGTCCTTGGAGACCATCCATGTACTTGAACAGATTTAGGCTATCTCGACTCTGATAGTAGGCGGCCTCAACCTCAGGAGAGCATTTCAATTCCACTCGACCATCTTCTAGCACCTTGACACACCCATCAATGAAATCCCTAAAAATTCCTTCTTCCCATGACGCGAAAGCTGACCGACTACGATAGGACTGATACAAGCTATCGCGACTCTCCCACACTGAGCGCTTTTCTCTGGTCCGGTCTACTCTTTCTTGACCTACAGAGCCTTGGGTGCGGCGTGTCATTCGGGTTTCTACCAGGACAGCTCGGCCGATGGAGCCAGGCTGCAACGAGTCAGCAATAATTGATGCAAATCCCCCAGAAGAATGGGCCAAGATGTAAACTCGATCCAGCCCCAGTCGTCGGATTATTTCCACCAGGTCTAGGCCCAGCTGGTCGAAGGTATAAGCAAAACCCGGAGCATCGGAATCACCATGCCCCCGATGATCGAAGCACATCACATGGAAATCAGCGGACAGAGTTCTAGCGAATCGGTTCCATACCTGGGCGCAATGACTGGTGCCATGCAGCATCAATAGCGGATGTACTTCTGGATTACCCCAATCCAGGTAGTGGTGATTAATTCCGGCCGCTTCTACGTACCGGCTTTCTGGATGGTCCATTCTAGCCACTGACACCACTACGCCTTCAATATCTCCCGCCTGGACGGCACGCGCTCCATCAAGGGCTGCATCCCCAGCTCGCTGGAGTCTATCGGTTCCCTACTCGCTGGGCTGCATCATGTGCCGCCGCTAGATAAACCGACTTAGGATTCAGAGTGTACTCCCGCAGGCAGGCCTCGGTGAATTTGATGCTGTGGGCGCCGCTCGCGGTCACCGCTCGATGAATCAGCCGCCCACTTCCCTCCCTTGATAGACAATTGGTATTATAACTTCGCCTTTAACAATTGAAACTGGAACAGGAGGGTAGTCATGGGTTACAAACCGGGAAAGCTTGGCCATGTCAATATCTTCGTGCGGAATGCAGCACGAGCCCGTGATTGGTATGAGGATCTCTTGGGTCTGCACACCTACGGGTTTACCCCAGGGCGGGCTGCCTTCATGACTTCCGACCTGGGGAACTCTCACGAAATCGCCTTAGTGGAAGTGGGGGATAACGCTTCAGGGCCGGTGTCGGGCCAAGTGGGCCTCAACCACATGGCTTGGTATATGGATAGCCTGGATGACTTAAAGGAGCTATATTTCCGCATCAAAGAAAAGAACATAAAAATCGAGCGCGTATCAGACCACGGGCACGCGATAGGCATATACATTCGCGACTTGGATGGTAATGGGATTGAAATCTCCTACGAGATGCCTAGCAGCGAATGGGGACACGATGAAGGCCAATACATGATCGGTGGGACAGAGAAGGGGCGCTTGTCTGGCCCATGGGATGAGGAAATAGCTAGGGATGCCGTGGTGCGGACCTAGCTGAAAAAGCGGCGACAAAGGTTAAGTGTTTTCACACATCCATATCTTTTCCCTGATTGGGCCATTCTGGCCTTGAAACGCTGCTAGCTCAACGGTCGCTCCCTGCTGCAAGGAGACAGTCCAGCTGTTGTTGACCCGCGTAAGCTGTTGCCTCAGCGCGATTGCTAGTCCTGGTCTTGTTTAGCACATTTCGTACGTGAGTGTTAACTGTGGTAACACCGATGAACAACTCCTCGGCAATTTCCCGGTCGGTCTTGCCGGCGGCGATGAGGCGCAGCACCTCCACCTCTCGCTGGGTCAACCCATCCGCTAAGATGGCTACCCCGTTTTTTTGCCTGGCGAAGTGCCGCTCCAAAATGCACTTCCTCAAGGGAAATGTGTGCATCAAGTCATGACACTATTTTGACACAGAGTATTTGGTGCCCTAGAATCGGACCCACCCTCAGAAATGAGTCGATGCTCCTGCAACAGAGGGCAGTGGAAAAACAACCATAATTAAGGAGGAGTCATGGCAAGAATCAGGCATATCGCGCTACATACCGAGGACCCGGCGAAGACCGCCGAGTTTTACAAAGATGTCTTCGGCCTTCAAGAGTTAAACCGGAAGCCTGACGATTCAGGGGCGGATGGAGTCTGGCTCAGCGATGGTTATATTTACTTCGCCATCCTCAAATTCGGCGGCGATGGGGCGCCAAATTTAGGGAAAGGACCGTCAACGGTTGTTGGTGTCCACCACATCGGCTTCTATGTGGATGACATGGAGGAAGCCTGCTCCACCATAGAGGCGGCGGATTCCACTGAATGCCCGGGTAGCAGCGACGCCAATCGCAAGTATATGGGGCCCGATGGCCTCATGATCGACATGAGAGTCCGGGGATGGGATGAGGCAATCGGGGCGAAAACCCCGTTGTATCAATTAGCGCCGGTCGTCCCGGATTAACCCGACAACTAGCATCCTAATACCGTTGCCCACTAATCCTTTTGGGTTGCTTCGGCAACAGTAGTCGGCCTGGGTCTGTGGCTTCACCATTTCTGGCCACCAGGCAGCAAATAGCTCGACAGTACAGCATCCCCCCTTATCTCCTTGTAGGAAAGGGCAAAAGGGGGGATGTTCTCTGCCTGGTAAGGCTTATCGGGAATTGCTGGATGTGATCTGGACAAGCAAACCTGGTGGTAGCTCTGTCTACCGATAGACGGTTAGTTCAGGATGGCAGATCCTGCTTTATCATGTCCTCTTGGTAACGCGCGAGGTAGGGTATGGGAGCACGGCGGAAGCGGTGCCGGATGGGGATCGGAAGCGGGTTCCTCCTCAGATCCAGCTTTTTCAGGTTTGTAAGCTGTAGCAACTCCAAGGGTAGGGAGGTCAGTTGATTATCCGACAGGTCGAGACTTCTCAGGCTGGTGAGTTGGGCTATGTTTTTGGGCAGCGACGTCAAATGGTTGCCAGAGAGATCTAGCGTCATTAAGCCGGTGAGTTGGGGTATGTCAGAAGGAAATGCGGTGAGGCCAGTACGAGCCAACTCCAGACTCCATAGGTTGGCAAGCTCTACAATCGCATACGGAATCAGAGTTAATTGATTGCCCGAGAGCTTTAGACTCCCAAGATTAGTAAGCTGAAATATCTCCTGGGGCAATCGGGTAAATTGATTGTCCGAGAGGTCTAAAGTTATCAGGCTAGTGAGGTGGGCAATCTCCGGCGGGAGCTGGTCCAGTTGATTGCCGGAAAGGGTTAAACCTCTCAGGTTAGGATGCTGGCCGATCTCCGGCGGAAGCCAAGCAAGTTGATTATTTAGGAGGGCTAGAGTCATTAAATTAGTCAGTTCACCGATCTCCGGCGGGAGTGAGACCAGTTGATTGTGCGAAAGGTTCAGAGTCTTCAAACTGGTGAACTGGCCGATCTCCGGCGGGAGTGAGTTCAACTGGTTGTTAGAGAGATATAGGTTTTCCAGCTTAGTGAGTTGGTAGATTTCCGGCGGCAGTCTGGTCAGCCGGTTGTTTGATAGGTATAGAGTCCTGAGATTGGTGAGGTGCCCAATCTCCGGTACCAGGCTGGCCAGTTGACCATTGGACAGGTTTATTGTGACCACCCTATTGGTCATAGCCTGCTCATCAATTTGTAGTGGTTGTTCTTCTTTCAATGGTACTTCGCCCAATGGTACATCGTGGGGAACCCGAGCCTCAGTGATTCTTCCTTAAGGGAGGCTGCGGTCGGCCGGATCGTCGGCGTTCACTCCTTGCCAATCATAGCAACCCAAGATGGTTGATGGAAGACATGAGGAAGCCGCCCAAGATGGCGGTTCTGGTAGGGGATAGGGTGCCGAAGGGGAGGATGTGCTGGTATTGTTTGGGATGTTGCTTAAGTAAAGCGCCATGTGGTGAGTTATCGCACATTTTCCCTATTAAGGAGCCAATTTGGAAGGATAGTTACTGGGGACGGGGCTACGGGCCATAGCGGAAGTTTGGGAGGAATTTATGGGCTCGAAAAGGACTTGGTTTTGGTATCACTTCTTCCAATGATCTCTTCGGCACATAAAGCCGTGTATGTAAATCGGTGATTTCTGGGGCGTCGTGATATGATCAGTCCGCGAAATACACAACGGAGGTGTAATCATGCCATTCGGGGGTAATGATTGGCTCTCCTTAACCCAAGAACCCACCTTGGAGCCGGAGCTCCCCATCTGCGATCCGCATCATCATTTCTGGGATCTTCGACCCCAGAGCGTTCCATATCAACGATATCTCATTCATGAGCTGAACGCCGACATCTATAGCGGCCACAACGTCCGGTCTACTGTGTTCCTTGAAGCAAGGTCGATGTACCGTGCTGACGGCCCGATGGAAATGCGTCCAGTCGGTGAGGTTGAATTCGTCCAAGGTCTGGCTGCGGCCAGTGCCAGTGGGGTGTATGGCCCCAGCAGGGCGGCCGCGGCCATAATCGGGCGTGCCGATCTAAAGTTGGCGGGCAATGTGGGAGCAGTCCTGGAAGCATTACAGGCGGCCAGCCCCAACCGGTTTCGAGGCATACGGCACAACGTAACGTGGAGCCCTGACCCTGAGTTGGAAAACCGGGAAACCGAGGGTATCCTAGCCAACACCGATTTTCGGGAAGGGGCGAGGGTATTGACGCAAAAGGAATTGTCCTTGGATGTCATGCTATCTTTCCCTCAGATGCCAGAACTAGCTGACTTCGCCAAGGCAGTGCCGGATTTGTCCATCATCCTTAACCACATCGGTGCTCTCAACCGAGTGGGCATATACGCTAACCGGGACGACGAGGTGATGTCTACCTGGCGGGAAGGCATCGCCGCGGTGGCGTCCTGTCCTAATGTCACGGTCAAACTTGGCGGCATGGGAATGCCATTCATGGGCTTTGGCTGGCACGCTAGGACTGTTCCCATCGGCTCAGAAGAATTGGCAGAGTCAATGTCCCCTTGGATGAATTATTGTATCGAGCAATTCGGACCGGAACGGTGCATGTTCGAAAGCAACTTCCCACCAGACAAAGTGTCATTTTCCTACAACGTTATGTATAACGCATTCAAGCGGCTGTCCAAAGGCTACTCGGATTCCGAACGAGCAGCCATGTTCCATGGAACGGCGGCACGGATCTACCGGATAAATGATTAAGGTTCTCCCAAGTCTTTGTTGGAGACTGCTCGAGAATTTTACGACTTGCTCTGGCCCACTTGGCCAGCTAGGAGGATAACCCATGAAGTACGACGTGATAGTTATCGGGGCCGGTTCCGCCGGCTGTGTGGTGGCCTCCCGGTTGGCAGAGGATGCGAACCGTTCTGTGCTCTTGCTGGAAGCCGGACCCGACTATCCAGACTACCAACATTACCCCGACGATCTTAAGTACGGATACAAGCCCGACGCCTCCGCACAGGGCGCCCCACATAATTGGTCATGGGTAGCCCAGGGGTCTGGAGACCAAACCGAAACTATCCCTGCGCCCCGAGGCAAGGTCGTCGGTGGCACCAGCGCCATTAATGGTCAGGTGCTTTTGAGGGGGGTGCCGGAAGATTACGACGGATGGGCCGCCGCCGGTAACGACGCGTGGTCCTTCATCGACGTTCTTCCCTTTTTCCGAAAGATGGAAACTGACATGGACATAGCCGATGATTTCCACGGCTCGGAAGGCCCGATCCCGGTCAGGCGGTTCAAACGCGAGGATTGGCTCCCCTTTCAGCAAGCGTTCGTCGATTCTGCCGTGGCAGACGGCTTCAAAGAAGACTATGACATGAATAACCCAGACTCTTCCGGCGTTGGACCTATCCCAATGAACAACCCGGAAGGCGTCCGCATGAGTACTGCCCTGACCTTTTTGAGGGCTGTACGGCACCGTTTGAACCTGACGGTTCGGCCCAACGTAACGGTGCACCGCATCTTGTTCGAAGGCAATAAAGCAGAGGGAGTCGAGGTGGAAAGTGGCGGGGAGGTCTACCGATTGGAAGCGAACCAGATTGTGCTCAGCGCCGGCGCAATGGCCTCGCCCCAGTTGTTGATGCTATCCGGCGTAGGCCCTGCGGACCACTTGCGGGAAATGGGTATACCGGTCGTCCACGATCTGCCCGGCGTGGGCCAGAACCTGAGGGACCATCCCATCGTGGCGGTGATTCTACAAGTCAAGGATGACTTCCCGCAAGACCCCCTCGGTCCTCGTACCCAGACCGGCCTTCGCTACACTGCAACCGGGTCACCCGACCGGAACGACATGCAGATCACGGCGTCCTCTTTCTCCTCGCCCATTGGTGGCGCCGACCCCTTTGACTCAGAGGGAGTCCGGTTCAATTGTGTCTTAGAATTCGCCGACGGTTCGGGAGAAGTAAGACTCTTTGCCAATGACCCCACCGTCCAACCCTTGCTGAACTACCGATATTTGGAGCTGGAGCGCGACCTAGAGCGGCTGAGGGAGTCGGTACGCATAACCGTAAGACTCCTGGAGCACGAGGCATTCGGGCCCATTGTCGCCGAGAGGCTACAGCCCACGGATCAAGACCTGGCTACAGATGAAAGCCTGGATAGGTGGATGCGGAAGACAGTGTTCAACACCACTCATGCCTCTGGCACCTGCAAAATGGGCCCGGCGTCAGACCCTTTGTCGGTGGTGGACCAGCGCCTGAATGTTCATGGCTTGGAGAACATCAAGGTGGCGGACGCCTCTATAATGCCCAACGTCATCCGGGCGAACACCAACGCTACCACCATCATGATTGGGGAGCGGGCAGCGGACTGGATCCTTGACGGGTAGAGGCCCACTTCTCATCTTCGGAAGAACCGTCGACGGGAATGGGAATGCCTGCCCATCTGGCAGACACCAACAAGGCCAGCCCGTGTTCCTCAGAAAATCCCAGAATCAGTTTCAGGTTCGGGCTCGCGGCACCAAACACGGACAATCCTAATCGTCAGCCGACAGCCGACGCACAAGCATTTTCATGCTTTGTGGTGGCGGTGCCAACCGGCATGACTGTTTCAGGGGGAGTTCGACTCTCCCACGCGATCAATGACCCAGCTATATCAAAGCTGGGTCGTTTTATGTCACGGCGCATACGTAATAAATGGAATTAAGTCCCACCATTCTTAGTTCCGAAGTGGGCCAAACTGGCAATCCTCTAGGAAATGGTACTGGGAATGGCCCAAATTGCCCATTTCACTTGCTTGAAGAAATGAACGAAATGGGCGGAATGCCACAGCGTTCAAATAGTCTAAATTCTGCAAGGTTCTGCGTGCTTAGCGCTGGGAGGTAGTGGGCGACTCCCAATAGCTAATGCAAAAGCCCTGCCCTAAGGCACGGCCAATAGCGAGTTGATTCAACGGCCAGCCCGCCCCGGTGGCGGTGGGGATCACCAACGACGCCCACCATCTATACCTGGCCCTGTCCATCAATGAGGCCGGTCTGTCCCGAAGGATAATGATGGGTGGCTTTACCGTCTGGTTTGACCCCAAAGGTGGGCGCAAACAGCGGGTGGGGATCAGGTTCCCCATCGGTCCCTGGCAGGGTGCTTCCGCCCGGCCGCAGTTGGGGCGGCAGCCAAACCGTCAACGGATCGCCTTCACTGGGACGCGAGGATTCGTTGGACAGCCACCTGACCGCCTGCACAGCCATCTGATCGAAGGGTGTGCCGATGGCTGTAATCTTGGGAAAAAACGTGGATGCGTAGCCCAAGTCCCGCAGCCC